>JAITVH010000127.1 GCA_031285905.1 Prevotella sp. | reverse complement strand
TTCAAACCCTGCACATCGAACCGGATATTAAATCCAGACAAATTGATATCCCTCAACTTAGCAGAATCGATTGAAAAGGAGAGAATAGGTGATGATTCAGTCAGATAATAAAAAGGTGGTATAATATAATTACTCCAGTCTCTCGACATAGCATCCATTTGGCTTCTCAATGCGGTCAGTTTCTCATTATCTGCCTTCAGGCGTTTTGTAACAGCATCGTTAATATCTATATATATTTTGATATTATCTGAATACCAGAACAATGAGGAGTCCAATTCTACTTGGGTAACCTTATGTTTCCGCAAAATGCCATTAATTACTGCTTCCTTTTTCTCAACAGAAGCAAATTGATTTGTACTTCTAAATAATGCCTGAGCTATTTGTATATCATACAATACATCTACCATCTTCTTCTCAGGTATCACATAGCCAGGTCTGCGGCTACATGCTGAAAAGAAAACAACGATCAAGAATATTGATATGATAAACCGGGACATAATTAATTTATTCCTTTTCTCTCTTCTCCAAAGATAAAGCTAAAGTTTTACGATAAAAAATCAATAAAATAAATATTCCTACAGTTATAGCCGAATCAGCAATATTAAAAATAGGGCTAAAGAATATATAGTCCTGTCCGCCCCATATAGGAAGCCACGAAGGAAAAGTACTTTCTATCAAAGGGAAGTAAAGCATATCCACCACATTTCCATGCAACCAACTAGAGTATCCCTCCCCTATGGGAACAAATGATGCTACATGCCCGGAATAGCTAGCTGAGAAAATCTCTCCATAAAACACACTGTCGATGATATTGCCAAATGCCCCGGCAAAAATGAGGGCTATACATGCAATAAAACCGTTAGAATATTCTCTTTTGACAAGCAAATAAAGATAATAACCGATAAAGAAGATTGCCACTATCCGGAATAATGAGAGGAATAACTTACCTCCAAACTTCCAACCAAAAGCCATACCCGGATTTTCTACAAAATAGATCTTAAACCAACTGGCGATTTCTATGCTCTCATACAAAGCCATATTTGTCTTTACCAGTACTTTAGAGACCTGATCTATAACTATAATCAAAACAACTACTAATATTGCGACAAGTCCTCTCTTGTTATTATCCATATGTCATTTAACTGCATAAAGAATGAAGAAAAATCAACTTTAAGATTTATTTTTCTTCATTCTCTATACTTTAGTGATTATTCTTATTTAACACCACTGTTCTTGGCTTCTATACTCAATGTTGCATGTGGCACTGCGCGTAAACGTTCCTTTGGAATCAATTTTCCTGTTTCACGACAAATACCATAAGTCTTGTTCTCAATACGGATAAGAGCTGATTGCAAGTTTTGGATAAACTTCATCTGGCGTTGTGCCAATCGTCCGGCTTCTTCTTTCGATAGTGTAGATGCGCCTTCTTCCAATACCTTGAATGTAGGTGAAGTGTCAGTCACATCATTTCCATCAGCATTTGTTATAGCCGCTCTCAATTCTTCGTATTCTACCTTAGCTTTGTTTAGTTTATCAAGAATGATATCACGGAATTCATTTAATTCCTCATCGGTATATCTTGTTTTTTCTGCCATAATTTCTCATTTAATTATAATTAATACCCTGTTTTACTTTATCTAAAGATAAGTATTTTATCAGATTTTCTCTACATATATAGTTAAAATGTAATCATCCATATCTACCTCTTGAGCATTTTTCACATCATCTAACATTATTTTATCAGCCAACACTTGCGATGCTATGTATTCTTTATAATCTGCAATAGCTCCCCTGATCTGCTCATTATCTGATATTGTGATATTTATCCTGTCTGTAATATCAAACCCGCTCGATTTCCTGATATTTTGAATACGGTTTACCAGTTCACGGGCAATTCCTTCTTTTTTCAACTCTTCTGTTATTGTTACATCAAGGGCAACTGTCAATTTCCCTGCATTAGCTACGAGCCATCCCGGTATATCTTCTGATATTATCTCTACGTCAGCCAACTCAATAGTTGCATTCTGTCCTTCGATATTGAAAGTGTAATTTCCATCTTTTTCCAGAGCAGCAATAGCATCCTGCGGCATACTTTGTACTTCCGATGCTAATTGCTTCATTATTTTACCATAACGCGGCCCCAACTTCTTGAAATCCGGCTTCACTTTCTTCACTAGAATTCCAGCCGCATTATCCACATAATTCAGTTCTTTTACATTCACCTCGCTCAATATCAGGTCTCTTACAGCCTCCACGTCTTCACGTTGTTCCTCGTTTAGAATCGGAATCATTATCTGAGTAAGCGGCTGTCGTACTTTGATGCTTTCTTTGCGACGAAGCGCTAAAACTGCCGAAGATATATCCTGTGCTATTTGCATGCGTTCCTCTAAACGCTTATCCACCATAGTTGGTTCATAAACCGGGAATTCTGCTATATGTACAGAAGCGGCCTTTTCTCTTCCTGTAACAGAAACCAAGTCCATAAATAATTTATCTGCATAGAACGGAGAAATAGGAGCCATCAGTTTAGCTACTGTTTCAAGACAAGCATATAAAGTCTGGTATGCGGACAATTTGTCTTTAGTCATCTCTCCACCCCAGAAACGTTTCCTGTTAAGGCGTACATACCAGTTACTCAGATTATCATTTACAAAGTCGGATATCGCACGTCCTGCCTTAGTCGGCTCATAAGTCTGATAGCTTTCATCCACCTCTTTTACTAATGTATTAAGCAGAGATATTACCCAACGGTCAATTTCAGGTCTTTCATTTATGGGGATCAATTCTTCGCTGAATGTAAACTTATCTACATTAGCATACAACGCAAAGAATGAATAAGTATTATAGAGCGTTCCAAAAAACTTACGCCGTACTTCTTCAACTCCTTCTATATCAAACTTTAGATTATCCCACGGAGATGCATTGGTGATCATATACCAGCGCAATGGGTCGGAACCATATTTTTCTATTGTCTCAAACGGATCAACGGCATTACCTAAGCGTTTCGACATCTTCAAACCGTTCTTATCTAATACAAGCCCGTTTGATATAACGTTCTTAAACGATATACTGTCTTTGAACATTGTAGATATGGCATGGAGTGTAAAGAACCATCCCCTAGTCTGGTCAACTCCTTCAGCTATAAAGTCAGCCGGATAAACCTTATTAAATTCTTCCTCGCTGATATTCGGATAAAATACCTGAGCAAATGGCATAGCCCCTGAATCGAACCAAACGTCTATCAGGTCTGTCTCACGTTTCATCGGCTTACCTGAATCTGAAACCAATACTATATTGTCTACATATGGGCGGTGAAGATCAACTTTTTCATAATTAGCCTTATCCAGATTACCTATTTCGAAGTCATTCCAAGGCATCTCTTTCATAAAACCTACATCTACCGCTTTTTGCATTTCTTCGTACAGTTCTTTCAACGAACCTATACATTTCTCTTCTTTGCCATCCTCGGTACGCCATATAGGAAGCGGCGTTCCCCAGTAACGGCTACGGCTCAGGTTCCAGTCCTGAAGATTTTCGAGCCATTTACCAAAACGCCCTGTACCTGTGGATTGAGGTTTCCAGTTTATTGTATTATTCAGCTCTATCAAACGGTCACGGGCAGCCGTAGTACGTATAAACCAACTATCCAACGGATAATAAAGCACAGGCTTATCGGTACGCCAACAATGCGGATAATTATGCACCTGACGCTCTATTTTGAAAGCTCTGTCCTGTTGCTTTAACATGACGCTAAGATCGATATCCAGCGTATTGGCATCTGCAGGCAGAGTTTCATCATACTCATTCTTTACATATCGTCCGGCAAACTCCTTATATAAATCTACATTTACCATTTCTTTTACAAATTCAGGATCAAGGTCTTCTAACCGGAAATATTTTCCTGTAAGATCTACCATAGGACGTGTATTCCCGTCTTTGTCAATCAACAAAAGGGCTGGAACATTATTAGCCTTTGCCACTCTGGCATCGTCTGCACCAAATGTAGGGGCAATATGCACAATACCTGTACCATCGTCGGTAGTCACATAATCTCCTGTAATAACTTTAAATGCGCCTTCTTCGGGGTTTACCCATGGTATGAGCTGCTCATATTCCATTCCTACCAGCTCACTACCTTTATATTCTCCAACTACTTTATATGGTATCAGTTTATCTCCTTGCTTATAATCATCAAGAGATAAATCTTTTGCCTTTTCATTAAACATACTGATCATAAGCCATTTGGCCAAAACAGCAGTCATTTTATTTCCTGTATAAGGATTATATGATTGTACAGCCACATAAGTTATCTCAGGACCAACTGCCAAAGCTGTATTAGAGGACAATGTCCACGGGGTAGTTGTCCACGCAAGAAAATAAGCATCACCAAATTGAGACATCTCAAGTTTAGGCTGCTTCATTTTAAATTGTGCCACACATGTAGTGTCTTTTACATCGCGGTAAGCACCCGGCTGGTTCAGTTCGTGAGTACTCAATCCTGTTCCTGCAGCCGGAGAATATGGCTGTATAGTATATCCTTTATATAAATATCCTTTCTTATAAAGCTCCTTTAGCAAAAACCAAAGAGTTTCTATATAACGGCTGTCATAAGTAATATATGGATCTTTCATATCCACCCAGTACCCTATCAGGCGAGTAAGTTTCTCCCACTCCCCAGTATATTTCATTACTTCCTTACGGCAAGCGTTGTTATATTCTTCTACAGATATTTTCTTACCAATATCTTCTTTTGTTATCCCAAGCATTTTCTCCACAGCCAGTTCAACCGGAAGGCCATGAGTATCCCATCCTGCCTTACGGTTAACTAAGTAGCCTTTCATTGTCTTATAACGGCAAAAGATATCTTTCACTGCACGAGCCATCACATGGTGAATACCCGGCATTCCATTTGCCGATGGAGGACCTTCATAGAAAATAAACGGCTCTCCTTTTGCCCTTATGTCAAGACTCTGCTGGAATATATTTTCTTTATCCCACTTTTCCAGTATCTCTTTGTTGATTTCAGACAAATTAAACCTATTATATTCCGAAAACTGCTTACTCATAATGTGTCTTTATACCTATTTAAAAAATTGAGGACAAAGATAATGAAAAGTTGCAAGATACATATTAGCTCTTATAAGTTTATTAGGAAACTATAAGATATCATTCTCTCCAAAAAATAATTTTCCCCTTTTTCATAAGAGTATAGTATTTAATTCCTCATGGTATTCTTAATTCCAATATTATATTAGATCAATAATGCCCCAAAACGTAATTTCATAAACTCTATTTTTCAAATAAACTAAAAAATTACAAATATCACAAGTAAACTAAGTCTCACATAATTATTTTATTTTTACCTTTGAACATTCTGATTTCTGAACATTCTGATTTCATTTTTAATTAACACGATATAACTATGCAAGAATCTTTTAAAAACAGAATATCAAAATTCTGGAAATCTTTCTCTGAAGAAGAATATCAAATCAGAGAAATGATGGATAATAAAGCTGATGGTGAAACTTTACTTAACTTCGTTGACAGTATTTTACAAATAGCCTTTCACAAAATTTTCTTCGAAATGGGAATAAACGACGAAGGCAAATATGAATTGATACTTACCCCTGAAGGAGACAGGGCAAGATTGATGCTACTACATTATTGGCTGGAACATGCCCCTGAACACCTCTGGGAAAAATGGAACTTTTATTCCACTAAACCACCTCATGGCAAACCCGGTTCGACACTGCAAATGTTCGACACAAAAATAGGAGAAGAAGATTTAACAATATATCCTGAAATCGATGACGACCGAAACAAGGTCAATATAGAAATATATAGTCCAAAACTGATGGCACTGGAAGAAGGAAAACGATATTCCATGCTTTTTATCTATCTCGATCAGTTTGTGGGTGAACTTTATACTATGGAATACATAGGTTATATAGATTTCGTAGAGTCAACACTGGATAAAGAATCTGTACTCATAAGTCAATTAAAATCAATTGTTGATAAAGCAATGGAAGAAAATGGCTGGACAAAATTCATAAATCCGACCGAGATATACAGTGGTTATCAGATAGAACCTAATGAAAAAGAAGGATGGACACTTCGAGAAGACGTTTTCTCAGGTTATACCTCCTGTTCCCCTTTACTGAATGATTATTATAAAGGTGAAAGTCCGCGATATAAAGAAGCAAAAGAAAATGGCGTAATTTTTGGATTTATCTTTTTCGAGAATGTCGATATTCCACGTGAAAATGTAGTCAATTTCAGAGGAGATATAGAAGATAAGATCGTTGCACAAACAATACCTTATGGTATAGCTAACAGTCTGGGAGGGGCTACCGGATATCATTTTTCTTATATCGATTTCATTATTTACGATTTTAATGCTTTTATGAATATAGCAAAAGAGATAATGGTCGGATACGATTTTGAAGAAATGGGCTATTCTGATTTCACCCAGGAAGCCGACACTATTTTATTCAACTAATACTAACAAACAGAAAGCCTTGAAATGATTCAGGGCTTTCTTATATAAAGAAAATCAAAAAGCCAGAATAAAAATCGTTCCAACTATTTTTATTCTGATTTTTAAAACAAAATCATTACTTTTGCGGTTCAATATGCAAACTGTCTTTTCAGTTCATGTAATTTAAACCAGCTGATTATTATACTAGATAAGCCTTGATATATGCAAAAAAACTTAGTAATTGTAGAGTCTCCAGCCAAAGCCAAAACCATTGAGAAATTCCTGGGAAAAGATTTTAAAGTCATGTCCAGTTACGGACATATAAGGGATTTAAAAAAAAAGGATTTGGGTATAGATTTGGATCACAATTATACTCCGATATATGAAATACCGTCTGACAAAAAGAAAGTGGTCGACGAGTTAAAAAAAGCAGCAAAAGATGCTGATATCGTCTGGCTTGCATCCGATGAAGACCGCGAAGGAGAAGCAATATCATGGCATTTGTTCAAGGCTCTAAAACTTGACGAGAAAAAGATAAGAAGGATTGCTTTCCACGAAATAACAAAGGACGCAATTCTTCACGCTATAGAAAACCCCAGACAAATCGACATCAATCTTGTAGATGCTCAACAAGCCCGCAGGGTTCTAGACCGCATAGTAGGTTTTGAACTATCACCCGTATTGTGGCGTAAAGTTAAGCCAGCATTATCTGCTGGAAGAGTACAATCAGTCGCTGTAAGACTTATTGTTGAAAAAGAACGGGAAATACAGGCATTTCACACTGAAGCGTCTTACCGGGTTACTGCCATTTTTCTAAAAAATGAGAATGGGACAATATCTGAAATAAAGACGGAGTTGAGCAAACGTTTAAAAACAAAAGAAGAGGCCATGACTCTTCTCCAAGAACTAAAAGATGCCAGTTTCGTTGTCGAAAATGTAGAAACCAAACCTGTAAAAAAATCACCAGCAGCGCCATTCACTACATCAACCTTGCAACAGGAGGCTTCGCGTAAATTGGGATTCCCTGTTTCATTGACAATGATGGTTGCTCAAAAACTATATGAATCGGGTAAAATAACCTACATGCGTACCGACTCGGTTAACTTATCTGGCTTAGCTATTAATACTACCAAAAATGAAATAGAAAAAGAATACGGGAAACAATACTCAAAAACCCGCCAATTTTCAACAAAAACGAAAGGCGCTCAGGAAGCCCACGAAGCCATCCGTCCAACTTACATATCCGAGCATGCAATATCCGGAACTGCACAAGAAAAAAAACTATATGACCTGATTTGGAAAAGAACTATAGCTTCACAAATGGCTGATGCAGAATTAGAAAAAACAATCATAACTATTAAGATTTCAAATGAAAAAGAACTAAAATTCACTGCGATTGGTGAAGTTATAAAATTTGACGGCTTCCTGCATGTATATATGGAGGGCACCGATGAGGAAAATCTTGATAATGAAACAAGTCTACTTCCACCTGTAAAGCAGAATGACAAACTGGATTTAAGCGAATCTACAGCTACAGAACGTTTCACACAACGTCCAAGCCGATATACAGAAGCTTCCCTCGTCAGAAAATTGGAGGAATTAGGTATTGGACGTCCATCTACATACGCGCCAACTATTTCAACCATTCAGAACCGAGAATATGTAGAAAAATCCAATATAGAAGGGACTGAGAGAAAATATAACATCCTCACACTAAAAAAGGATAAAGTAAGTGATACTGAAAAAACCGAAATAACGGGAACCGACAAAGGGAAGTTGATTCCGACAGATACAGGAACTGTTGTGAACGACTTTCTCACAGAATATTTCCCCGACATCCTTGATTATAACTTCACGGCTAATGTCGAAAAAGAATTTGACCAAATAGCCGAAGGGGATGAAAACTGGACTAAATCAATAGACCGTTTCTATAAAGTTTTTCACCCGGTAGTAGAATCTGCTATCAACATGCAGACAGACCATAAAATTGGAGAACGCATACTTGGTAATGATCCAAAGTCCGGTCGCCAAGTTTCTGTTAAGATAGGGCGGTTTGGCCCAATGGTTCAGATAGGGGTTCAAGAGGAAGAACATAAACCTCAATTTGCAGGATTACAAAAAAATCAATCGATCGCTACAATTACTCTGGAAGAAGCTCTGAAATTATTCGAGCTTCCACGCAGTATCGGCGAGTTTGAAAATAAAGAAGTAAGCATTGGTACAGGAAGATTTGGCCCATATGTAAAGCATGATGGTAAATTCATATCTTTACCTAAAGGTTCTGATCCATTCTCTGTTGACTTAGATGAAGCAACTACCCTAATACAGGAAAAAAGACAAAAAGATGCTGAAAAAATAATTAAAACATTTGAGGAAGAACCAGACCTTCAAATACTAAATGGTCGTTATGGGCCATATATAGCATATAAGAAAAACAATTACAAAATCCCTAAAGGAACATCTCCTGATGGATTGGATTTTGAAGCAACGATGAAAATAATAAATGCCTCGGAAAGCAAGACAGACAGTAAAGCAAAAAAATCGAAAAAGAATTAAATCTTATTATAATATAAAACTCATTGGATGAATCGTTTTATAGAAAAGGTTTTTGGATATAAGGGATATAAAATATTGACCCCATTAATAGATTTAGTTATTATTTATGGAGCAATCATATTATCATTCGACTTTTTCAAAGATTCTCTCGATAGTTTCTCTGAAAACTGGTTTGCTTTTGTAGCTATTTCTCCATACATAGGCATTGCTTATCTTATTATCAGCCATGTATTTGAATTGGATAAACCGAAAGATTTCACTTTCTGGGGAATAGGATATACCGTCATTCTGGCAATTATTACTCTTTTATTAGCGATTATGGCTATAAGTTTCCTTGCCCGTGAGTTCGCTTTTCCCCGAAGTATTCTGCTTGCCAGTTCAGCGATCCAGGCTATCTTAATTACCCTATGGCATTTGTTTGCCAGCAAAATGTATTTCAGAGTAAACAAAGGAAAATCTGTTTTAGTGATCGGATATGCCAAATCTCAGGCTCTTGCATTCAAACTATTAGAATCGAGAGGTATGTGGTCGCGAATAAAACATGTGTGTGCACCCGCCCACCCTCATGTTTACGACTTCATAAAAGAATGCGATGTTACGTTCATAACCGAAGATATTGAAGAATCATATAAGCAAGATATCATATTATTTTGTGTCGAGAATAATTATACACTTTTCTATCAACCTAAGAATTCCGAAATATTACAATTTAATGCTAACTTCCATCAGATAGATGATTCGCCTGTAATGGATGTTCGTACTTTGGGAATTTCTCCCAGTAGCGAGACAGTGAAAAGAATTGTTGATGTTTTCTTTGCCATATTAGGAATAGTCATATTTTTTATTCCGGCAGTAATCATTTATTTAGTATTAAAAATAGGTGGAGGTACTGCATTCTATGTACAGGAAAGGGTTACCCGTGACAATCGTATTTTCAAAATATATAAGTTCCGTACTATGATTGAAAATGCCGAAGCTATATCCGGCCCTATATTAGCACAGGATGTAGATAAAAGAATAACTAAAATAGGACGTATTTTACGTACTACCCGTTTAGATGAAGTACCCCAATTATTCAATATATTGATTGGCGACATGAGCGTGGTAGGCCCTCGTCCTGAAAGACCTTTCTTTGTAGAACAATTCAGTAAAGAAATTCCTGAATATAACCTTCGACACAGAGTAAAAGCCGGGCTTACTGGAATAGCTCAGGTACAAGGAAAATATAATACAACTGTATTAGATAAGCTGAAATACGATTTACTATACATCAATGGATATTCTTTAGCTCTTGATTTTAAGCTTATAATGCAAACATTGAACATACTGTTAAGAAAAAGTAGTACAGAGGGAGTTAAAGGTGTTTTAGAGTTAGAGGAGGAAGTAGAAAACCTTACCAGAAGATAAGCATAAAACAAAAATGACTGATTTTTCACAACTTATAGCCAATAGACGAAGTATTCGAAAATATACGGATGAACCTCTGAAACCCGAAGAAGTTGAAAAAATAATGAAAGCAGCCTTAATGGCTCCTTCTTCTAAGAGTTCTACTCCATGGCAATTTCTATTAGTGGAAGATAAAGATATGCTTCTGAAGCTCTCACAATGTAAAAAGATAGGAAGTAAACCTCTTGCCGGATGTGCATTGGCAATAGTTGTATTGGCTGATCCACTGGCAAGCGATGTATGGATAGAAGATGCATCTATAGCCTCTATCATGTTACAACTTCAGGCAGAAGATTTGGGAATAGGAAGTTGCTGGATACAAATCCGTGAACGCTACACTGTTGCAGACACTCCATCAGACGAATATGTAAGAGAATTGTTGAATATTCCAATGCAACTACAGGTATTATCTATTATAGCACTGGGCTATAAAGCTCAGGATAGGCCTCCATTCGATGAGGAAAAACTGCAATGGGAGAAAATACATATAGGCAAATACAATAATCTTATTAACCAATAAAAATGGCAACAACCAAATCGAATGATTACCTATCATATGGTATTACTTTCTTATTATACGGGGTCTTCCTGCTTTTAGATAAAGTTGGTATCATACATAAAATACCATATGGAGGACAAATTACAAGCAGCGGAGCTTTCTTTCTTATTGCTGCTATTATCTTCCTTATAACCCAGCCTAACAGGTTATTAAGTTGGATTTTTCTTATCATTGCCATCTTACTGAATGCCGGAATATTCCTTAGCTGGACTACTATCTATTTCTACCTAATTGCACCTGTAGGATTAATCATCATAGGAGTGGTCATGTTATTGATTTCAAAGAAGAATTGATAATGAAAGTCGTATCTGTCGGTGCAGGTAATGTAGCCAATCATCTAGTTACTGAGTTATACAATCATTCATTTGATATCATACAAGTATATAGCAGAACTATCGAATCAGCACAACTATTAGCAAAAAAGGTAAATGCCGTTCCAGTTAATGATGTATCTGCTATTATTAATGATGCTGATATATATATCTTTTCATTAAAGGATTCAGTAATAAAAGATATCGCAAATCAAATACCCGAAAATTCAGGAATATGGATCCACACTGCCGGAAGTATTGATATAAATATATTTAGAAAATACACTAAACATTATGGTGTATTGTATCCGTTCCAAACTTTTACTAAAGGAAGAAATATAGAGTGGAAAAAAATTCCGCTCTTCACTGAAGCGTCAGACAATAAAACATTATCCGTCATCAATGCTATTGCCAGACAATTATCTGATAGAATAGTAGAGTTGTCTTCTGATAAACGAAGATACCTACACCTCACCGGGGTGTTTGCTTGCAATTTTACAAACCATATGTATGCCTTATCAGAGTTTTTTTTGAAAGAAGCAGGGTTATCTTTTGATGTAGCTTTACCTTTGATAGATGAAACATCATCAAAAGTTCATTCTCTATCTCCTAAAGACGCTCAAACCGGGCCTGCTGTCCGTTTCGATCAGAAAGTAATGAATGATCACCTTTCTATAATTGAAGACGAAACAACTAAAAGTATATATAAACTAATCAGCGAAAGCATTCATAAATCAAATAATATATGAGCAACATAAATTATGATTTAAATAAAATAAAAGCTTTTATCTTTGATATAGATGGCGTTTTATCTCCAAATTCCATTCCGTTATCCCCAAATGGTGAACCAATGAGGATGGTGAATATAAAAGATGGATTTGCCATTAATCTGGCTGTAAAAAACGGCTATGGAGTTGCTATTATAACCGGTGCCGACACAGAGAATGTCCGTCTCAGATTTTCCCGTCTCGGAGTGAAAGATATTTATATGAAATCGAAGATCAAGATAAAAGACTTAGAAGACTATATGCAGAGAACAGGTTATAAAGCAGAAGAAATTATGTATGCCGGAGATGATCTTCCCGACTTTCATGTAATGGAAACTATCGGACTGGCTGTAGCACCATCTGATGCTGCACATGAAATCAGAAGCATAGCCCAATACATATCCCATTGCAAAGGTGGTGACGGGGTAGCACGTGATATCATTGAACAAGTAATGAAAGCTCAGGGTAAATGGATGGGCGAAGAAGCTTTCGGATGGTAAAAAAGGAACAATCCATCAAACAATAAAAATATCGCAGTCGGTTCTTAAATTATGAGAATCGGCTTTTTCAATTAGGCGCTTTTGTATATAGGAATGCTGCAATTAGGATAAACACAATATTTGGCACCCATACTGCCAACCATGGAGGCATTGTTCCTGATATGGCAAAAGATGAACTAATCGTTTGGAAAAGAATATAGGAAACGCTTAGTCCTAAACCCACTCCAATCTTCAGTCCCATACCACCTTTTACTTTCCGTGACGAAAGCGACGCACCAATTAAAGTCAATATGAAAGCCGAAAATATAGAAGCAAAACGTTTATGATATTCTATCTCAAATTGGGTGAGGCTTACACCACCTATATTAGCCTGACCCTTTCCCTTCTGCCTCTCTATATACCGAGATAGTTCGGGAGTAGTCATCTGCTCAAAATCATTAACAGAAGCGATAAAGTCGGTTGGAATAACATTTATTGTTGTGTCCAGTTGAGGACCGTTGGTAATTATTTCTCTCATATCATGAAATTCCCGAATAGTGTAATTCGTCAATGTCCACTTATAGAGAGTATCATATTTCACCCGCGTAGCTGTCAGACGAGACTCCAGTTCTTTATCATTAAACTTATCTAATGACATGTCACGCCCTTCACGAGTCTTATTATCAAAACTACCGAGATAAAGAATCACATCTTTTTCTACCTGCATTTGAACGCTGGTAGCATAATCCACACTCTTGTCCTTGATATATTTATTTTGAAAATCAATACGGGTTTTATTAGCTGGCGGGATTATAAAACTACTCAACAGGAAAGAGAAAATAGCTATAATCCCTGCCGATATCATGTATGGCTTCATCAGCCGTTTAAAGCTCATCCCATTGGAAAGCATAGCGATAATCTCTGAATTATCAGCCAGTTTTGAAGTAAAGAAAATTACAGCAATAAATACAAACAATGCACTGAACAGATTGGTATAATAAGGTATAAAATTGAAATAATATTCTAATACAATTGCTTTTAAGGGAGCATCTGAATTCAGAAATTTATCTAGCCTCTCATTAATATCAAATACCACAGCAATAGAAATAATAAGAATAATGGAGAAAATATAAGTCCCCAAAAACTTCTTTATTATATATCTATCCAGTATTGATAATATCTTCATATTACTATTTTTCTATATTCTGCGAGATACATTTTCAATCATTCCTTTTTTCCATGATGAAAAATCGCCTTCAAGTATATGCATCCTTGCCTCTCTCACCAGCCATAAATAAAATGCCAGATTATGAATTGAAGCTATCTGCAATGCCAAAATCTCATCAGCAATAAACAAATGGCGAAGATATGCTTTTGTATATAAAGTATCAACAAATGAAGCCCCATTTTCTTCAATCGGAGAAAAATCGTCAGCCCATTTCTTATTCCGCATATTCATTATACCATTACGGGTAAATATCTGCCCATTCCTGCCATTACGGGTTGGCATTATACAATCAAACATATCTACACCCCGCTCTATTGCTTCCAGGATATTAGCTGGAGTACCAACTCCCATCAGATAACGAGGTTTATCTTGTGGCAGTATTTCATTCACTACCTCAATCATTTCATACATCTTTTCGGTAGGCTCACCTACAGCTAATCCACCTATGGCATTCCCGTCTGCTTCTTTTTCTGCGACATTCTCTGCTGCCCTTTTTCTTAAATCCGGATATACACAACCTTGTACAATAGGAAACAATGCCTGTTTGTATCCATATTCACATTCGGTTTCCTTAAATCGCATGATACACCTGTCCAACCATCTTTCCGTAAGTTCCAACGACTTTTTAGCATAATTGTAATCCGCATCACCGGGAGTACATTCATCAAAAGCCATCATAATATCGGCACCGATAGTCCGTTCAATATCCATCACCAGTTCGGGAGTAAAAAAATGTTTCGATCCGTCAATATGTGAACGAAACAAAGCTCCTTCTTCAGTAAGTTTTCTGTTTTGGGCCAGCGAAAAAACCTGGAAACCACCACTATCAGTCAATATAGGCCGGTTCCAACTATTAAATTTATGCAAACCTCCGGCTTGTCTGAGTATCTCCAATCCCGGACGAAGGTAGAGATGATAGGTATTACCCAATATGATCTGGGCTTTAATATCATTTTCCAGTTCGGGCATATGAACAGCCTTTACACCCCCTTGTGTGCCTACAGGCATAAAAATGGGAGTTTCTATTTGTCCATGATCCGTTATTATAAGTCCGGCTCTAGCCTTCGACTGGCTATCTGTATATTGAAGTTTAAAGTCCATTTATTTTAGTAAGCGTCAAATCTGAGTAGTTTTCGATTGCTCATTTTCTTCCGCCTCTTCTTTTTCTATTAAGTCTTTTAATTGTACAACAACAATAGATGTTTTATTCTTTTTCAGAATAGTGAATAAGTAATTTTCCGCCTCCAGTTTATCGTGTGTGTTAGGAATACGGCCGAATTTATCTATCAGATAACCGGCCAGTGTATCGTATTGTTTTTCCTTATCTATGGGATGAGGCAATTCATCATTTATATCAGAGATAGCCGCCGTTGCAATAACAGAGTACGTATTTTCGTCTGTTTGTTCCACAAACGGAATTTCATTGTCATATTCATCCTGAATTTCACCTACTAGTTCTTCCAGTATATCTTCCATTGTTATTACTCCTTCAATACCTCCATATTCATTTAACACCATCGCTATTTGCTGATGCTTTACCTGAAACTCTTTAAGCAATTGTCCAATCCGTTTTGTTTCGGGCGTAAAAGATACAGGACGCACAATAGAACGGATATCGACAGAACCGCTTATACGCATTTTTTTCAGAATATCCTTTAGATGAACAATACCGATAGTACTATCAATATTGTCTTCATAGCACGGAATACGAGAATAACCTTCTTCTATCACAAACTCCAACGTTTTCTCATCATAATCGTTTACATCAATTGCCACTACCTGTGTACGGGGAACCATCACCTGACGGGCTGTACGTTCCGAAAAATCAAAAGCATTTTGTATGATATCGAATTCCGTTTCATCCACTCTACCACTTTCTTTTGCCTGATCGACAAGATATCGTAATTCATCACTACTATATACCTCCTGTTCAGACACAGCATGTAACCCAACTGCCTTAATTACAAAATTTGCAATGCCATTTAGTATCCAAATAAAAGGGCGACATATCCAATGAAATGCATGAAGAGGATAAGCAATAAACAATGTTGTTTGTTCTGAACGCTGAATAGCCAATGATTTTGGAGCTAATTCTCCAAAAACAATATGAAGTATTGTTATTATAGCAAATGCTAGGCCTATACTTATTGCCTGAATAGTAATAGTTATTCCTAGTATAGAAAATGGTTCAAAACTTACACCTATAAAATCGAAGAACCCAATTACCATTTTAGAGACAACTGGCTCTCCAATCCACCCTAAAGCTAAACTAGAAATGGTTATACCAAATTGAGTTGCAGCCAAATAAGCATCCAAATGACTAACAATATGTTTGGAAAGTATAGCTGTTTTACTGCCGGCCTGAGCCTTTAGTTCTAATTGAGAAGATCTTACTTTTACGATAGCGAACTCAGCCGCGACAAAAAAACCATTAAGAAAGACGAATAAAAAAGTGACTAAAACCGATAAAAAAATGTCCATATTCTAATATGAATGATATTATTGCAAAGATAATATAATTGTCAATTTATCTAACAAAAAACAATCTAAACAATAATATTTTAGAAAATTTAGGATGAAAAAAAATATTTATTCAAAAACACAGAATTATCTAAGCCTGAGTTTATCCAGATTCAAAACCAATTCATTTCGATCTATTAAAAAGCGTATAATAGTTAGCACCTTTTTTTCAGAATATTGTGGTAAGTTATTGACAACATCAACCAAAAGCATCTCTCTATCTACTAATAGTCCTTTTATCAAAGGAATAATTTCATCAAACTGGTTATCTGTAAGACCCTTATTCTTTTTCGCAATACAGATATCACACTGTCCGCAATCTTCTGAATTTTCTTCTCCAAAATAAGATAATAAAAAACGACTTCTGCAAATCTCCGCTTGCTCTGCATATTGGCTCATTGTCAGAATACGTTTTTCAAATTTGTCTTTTCGTTCTTCATGTACCAAACGGGGAATAAACAAATATTTTTTATCAATACGAGGTTGCCTGTATGTAATAAGAGGTGTTTTCTTATGAGGAATATAATCTATTATTCCTCGTTTATCCAATATCTTTAACCGTTCATATACCTCTTTTCGACTCAGGTTCAAACGCACTCCTATTTCTGCCTCATTTATAGTTACATAATTAGTAAACAATCCAGTATAAAGCCTTAATACTGTATTTACTAACTGCTCATAATCTTTATCGAAATCAAAGTGATACAATTCGTCCCTGTAAATAGTGAAGATAAGACGTGAACAATTATCAACCTCTTCGGTATATTCTATATATCCTGCCAAGTCTAATATCCTTAAAGCATTATGGGCAGGAAGCAGTGGTAATTTATAAGCAGCACAAAACTGCTGAATATTAAAATCATAGGTTATTCCCATTCCATATCCTTCTGCTATCTGAAAAAAATAAGCTAACGAATCATATACATGATATATAAAATCTCTGTCAGGAAACTCGTCCCTTACACGTTTCTTTAGTTTTACACTATCATTTTTATGATAGAGAATAATAGCATATGCTTTTTCTCCGTCGCGCCCTGCCCTACCCGCTTCCTGAAAATATTCTTCGATGGAATTGGGCAAGTCCGTATGTACTACAACCCGCACATCGGGTTTATCGATCCCCATCCCAAACGCATTGGTACATACTATAATGCGGGTTTCATTATTTTTCCATGAATTTTGCTTTTTTACCTTATCAGAATAGGATAGCCCGGCATGAAAAAAATCAGCAGAAAAGCCCTGCTTAATAAGCAAATCGGCTATTTCTTTTGTTTTCTGGCGACTACGTACATAAACGATCCCTGAACCACGAATACGTTCAAATATTTTAGAAAGCTCTTCGGGTTTATTTTCTGTTTCATGAACTATGTAAGCAAGATTCTTCCGCCTGAAACTTGTCTGATATATGTTTTCCTTAGGAAATAACAGTTGTTTTTGGATATCATCCTTAACTTCCGCTGTTGCAGTTGCAGTCAGTGCCAGAACCGGCACATTAGGGATATATTCACGAACTGAGGCTATCTTAAGATATAAGGGGCGGAAGTCGTAGCCCCATTGAGAAATACAGTGCGATTCATCTACCACTAGCAGGCAAACATTCATATCCTTCAATTTGCTGATGAATAATTGTGTTGCCAGTCTCTCAGGTGAAACATAAAGAAATTTATAATCTCCAAAAATGGCATTCTCGAGGGTAGTGATAATCTCTTGCCTTGTCATACCCGAATATACAGCCAATGCCTTAATATCGCGGCTTCTGAGATTATCTACCTGATCTTTCATTAAGGCAATAAGAGGGGTCACCACGATGCAAATACCCTGCATCGTCATTACCGGCACCTGAAATGTGAGAGACTTCCCGCCACCCGTAGGCATCAATCCTAGAGTGTCTTTTCCTGAAACAATGGAATGAATAATATCTTCCTGCAGAGGACGAAAATCATCATATCCCCAATATTGTTTAAGTACTTTATGGTAAGGTGTCATTCTTCTAATTAGCTCATTTGACGATTATCAAATTAGCAAATGAACATTTTTCCAAATTTGCTAATTCTCGAATTTACTAATTAAATATTTTTCATTGGGCGGACTTCTATCTTTATACCTGTATCCTCTAAAGCTTTACCAATTTTCTCATTGTCAAATTCCGACATATGATATGGATAAAGTACCTTTGGCGTAACCTTTTTAGCAGCATCGATAAACATATCGTCAGACATGGTATATGGCAGATTCTTAGGCATAAATGCAATATCGATAGTTCCTTTCAGGGCATCCATTTCGGGTATATTCTCGGTATCAGCGGCTATATATACTTTTTTATCTCCAAAAACAAGAATATATCCATTTCCTCTCCCTTTAGGGTGATATGCTTCGCCATCCGGTTTTTTACTCACAATATTGTAGGCCGGAACTGCCTGTATGGATATGCCTTCGCAAGTTGTATTATCGCCATTGCTCATTACATCCCCATATCCCAGTATTTCATTTACAACCTTCGAGACAATAAAATCCGTACCTTCTTTCTTTAGCACATTGATGACAGCTGTGTCTAAATGGTCACCATGTTCATGGGTTATCAATATGAGATCAGCCTGAGGTAGTTTGGTATAATCCGCAACCTTAGAATAAGGATCTACATGAATCACTTTTCCTTTGTATTCAAACATCAACGATCCATGCCCCACAAGCGTTACTTTCAGTGAGCCATCATTGGTTTCATATACATCAGCCTTAATATATTCTTCCACCACGTTTTCCGATCCGCTTTTTTGTTCCTTAGTATTTTCTTTTCCTGTTTTACCTCCACAAGCGGAAAAGACAAACAATGCTAATATTATAATTAAAAACGCTTTTTTCATTATAAATGTTTTAGTTTATGAAAGTTGTCCTGTATCTATATCTTTTACATACAGTTGGATATTTATTTTTCCGTTATGATTATTTTCTTCCAGAGTATAACAAATATCAAAAGGCTCACCACTTTTTACTCTTTTATAACTGTCTTTTTGCCGGAACGCAATACCATTAACTGGAAAAGACGTCGTAGCATCTATCATCTCCAACTTCAAATGTACATTATCTTTTCCTACCAATTTACTTGTCCCATAATCCAGCACTCCGCAAGTAGCAAAAATCGGACTTAAATTTTCAGGGCCAAATGGTGCAAAGATTGCTAAATCAGCCATAAATTTATTATTAATGTCCTTAAATTCCAGCATAGCATCTATGCATATCTGCGGACGCATCATTTCGGGAGCAATTGTCTCTAATGATAATGCTTCGAAACGTCGTTTGAACTCCTGTAGGTTTTCTTCTTTAAGAGAAAGCCCTGCCGCATAAGTATGCCCTCCAAAATTCTCTAAAATATCTTTACAGGCTTCTATAGCCTTATATACATCAAAGCCCATTACAGAACGAGCCGACCCTGTTATCAAATTCTGAGACTTAGTAAGAACAACCGCCGGACGAAGATATTTTTCCGTTAATCTGGAAGCAACGATACCTATAACACCTTTGTGCCAGCCCTCATTATAGATAACAATGCTTTTCTTTACTTTCATATCCACATTTTCATCTATGAATTGAATGGCCTCTTCTGTTATCCTCTTATCTAATTCACGCCTATCATCATTGTAATGATCAATATTGGCACTTTTTTCCCTAGCATCCTCTATACTGTTCGATAACAGCAAATCAACCGCCTCCTTACCCTTCATCATACGCCCCGAAGCATTTATTCGCGGTCCGATTTTAAATATAATGTCATTGACGGTTATCTGCTTATAAGTTAAACCACAGATGTCGATAATACCTTTTAATCCAAGACTGGGATTAGAATTAATCTGCTTCAGTCCGTAGTAAGTCAATATCCTGTTTTCTCCGGTAATAGGCACGATATCTGAAGCCACGCTTACTGCTACCAGATCAAGTAAATCTGTCAATTCAGAAAAATCAATCTTGTTATTCTGAGCTAATGCCTGAACAAGCTTAAACCCTACTCCACATCCTGAAAGATGTTCGTAAGGATAAATCGAGTCCAACCTCTTAGCATCAATCACTGCTACGGCATCGGGAAGAATATCGTCCGGCATATGATGATCGCCGATGATAAAATCAATCCCTTTTTCCTTTGCGTATGCTACCTTTTCAATAGCTTTAATCCCACAATCAAGTGCGATAATAAGCTTTACACCTGTCTCCTCTGCATAATCTATGCCTTGTTCAGAAATACCATATCCTTCATCGTAACGATCCGGGATGTAATAGTCCAGATTGGTCGTAAACTTCCGCAAAAATTTATAAACAAGTGCAACGGCCGTAGTTCCGTCCACATCGTAATCACCGTATATTAATATACGCTGTTTTTGTCCCAGTGCCTTTTCTATTCTCTTAATAGCTTTGTCCATATCCGGGAGCAGAAAGGGATCGTGTAAATCCTTCAAGCTAGGGTGAAAAAACTTAAAAGCTTCATCTTCTGCAGATATTCCTCTCTGTATCAAGAGTTGGCAAAGAACAGGACTTATGCCTAATTTCTTCGCGAGCTCATCTCTCTGCTCTTTTTGCTGGGTGGTTAGGTCTTCGTAATTCCATTTGTAAATCATTATATATAGTTTTTCTTTTTTCTGTCTCAAGGAGGTTATTTATTAGATAAATTTGTTAAATCTTTCGCTGTTAAGCTGATTTTCAAACCTCCACGTAGATACTTTTCGCACATGAAAAAGCAGTCCCCTACGAATACGTAAAGATAATATTTATATACGAGATCCTTTATAAGGATTTAGTTTTTTATTATTAACAAATTTGTAATAATCACAAAAACAGCCATATATACATTATCTATATCTTATTGGTTTTATATAACAATATTTATAACAATAAAGCCTCGCTTACTGTCTATAAGCGAGGCTTTATTTAATATGTTAACATCTTATTTTACGTTACTGGCTTTTAATCCTCGAATAACAGATGAAGTAAACCCTGCATGTTCCATTTCATTTAGCCCTTTGATTGTAATTCCTCCAGGAGTAGTCACTTTATCTATTTCATGCTCGGGGTGATTACCTGTTGCCTCCAGCAATTCTATAGCCCCACGCAAGGTCTGTAAAACTGCATTCTTCGCCTGTTCGGGATAGATTCCCATTTCTACACCACCTTCTGAAGCAGCCCTTATGTAACGCAAAGCGAAAGCAATTCCACAGGATGTCAATGATGTGATAGCAGGTATTATTTTCTGGTCTACATTTTCAACTTTACCTAGTAAAGCAAAAATATCTGATATTTGTTGTCGTTGTTGCTCATTTACATTTGCAGAACTAATATATGTCATACTTTGCCTGACAGCTATGGCTGTATTGGGAACTACCCTAAATACAGGTTGCTCCGGAGAAGTCCATTTTATCAATTCTTCCAAAGTCACAATTGCTGCGACCGATACCATCAATTGGTTTGGCTTTATTAAAGTCTTGTGTGTGTTCAAAACCTCTTCTACTAACCATGGTTTTACAGCAATAATTATTATGTCAGCCGTTGAAAGTGAATCATATTCACTTACTACAATATTCATATCCTGAGCTATTGCTTTTAGACGCGTAACATTCTTACCACTATGGTCAATAACTGTTATATCCTGAGGTCTTATTTCTTCACTGATTGCCAAACCAGAAGCAATAGCTCCTCCCATATTTCCTGCTCCTATAATTGAGATTCTCATAATATTTATTTTAGAATATTGAAAAACAAATGTAGTAAATAAATAAAAAGTCTTTATCCTTTTGCTAGTGCTTTATCTAAATATTCCTTCAATATTCTGGCATGATTATGTATAGGTTCTTTCGAGGCATATAGAAGAGTTATCACATCTTTATCCTTGATTGCATTTACAAAATGCGAGAGAGCTTCTGATCCACTTAGCTCTTTTTGATACATCTTAACAAAATCGTTCCAATGTTTCCCTGAATCTTTGTGAAACCATATCCTTAACTCTGACGATGGAGTAATATCTTTAGCCCATAAGTCGTAGTGTAAATGTTCTTTCTTCACTCCACGAGGCCACAAACGATCTACTAATACACGAAAACCATCATTTTCATTATAGTCTTCATATACTCGTTTCAATTTAATCTGTGTCATATCATTTATTTTATTATAATAAAACAACAGATTCTTCCTAAATGTTCTTTACTTTGGAGTTCTACCAATAACCAGAATCCAGTCATTTCCATGTCCTGAGGTAGGTGGAGTAATCTTATGATTCTTTATATTCTGTAACCCTCCGGCATCTTTATATTCTCCTGTACGTGGATCAAACCACTTCATGGATAAATTCTGAGCAAGTTCCAGTTTTGTTAAGTTAAACACAGCTTCCTTACCTGTAGGGAAATAAATCAAAATATAGTCTTTACCAGCTAATGCGACAATCCTATCTTTCGGGGAAGTATTATCCGACACGATAATATCATCAACAGGTTTCCTCGTATCCCAATCTAAAGGCTCTAATAGTCGGCGTATATGGATCATATCATAAGCTCCCGGCAAATCAAGGGACACCTTCCAATTTCCTCTGGCAAAACCAACAGGTGTTCTTCCCTCATCAAGCATCTGCCAAATATCATGGCAACCATATGTATATCCAAAGGCTCCGGAAAATAAACTCCAGTATGCAGATAATCGTACATCAACATCATCGAACCAACCCTGTTCATCCGGTTTCCAGCAAATAGGATGATTTTCATAATTAGGTTCTCCATCCATACATGGTTTTACAGGAGCCTTATTATAATCGTTCACAATATGATTACTATAAAATTCATATCTGCGATGACAATGTCCAGTTTGAGCCATATTAAAATCAAGCCATTCGCTGTTATGGAACCATTGTGACGACGAAGCATCTCCACTAGGATGGAAAGTCATCAGATGGTTATTGTCCTCACTCTTAATACTCTTTGCCATCGCTTCCCATATCTCATAATTCTGCTCGCCACCCGGACGATCTCCCCCTACAATCCAAATTATATTCTTGCTCTTTTGATATCTTTTACCGAGCCATGCTCCATAAGTATAGGCATTCTCTTTATTAAAGATTTCAGGGCCTACACCCCATTTTTTATCTACTTTATCACCCCAAGTAGGGAGTAAACCAATATATAACCCTTTCTTTTCAGCCATCTTTATTACTTTATCCACCCACTTAAAATAATTTTCATTTGGCTTTAAAGGATCATTATCTATCAAAGGCTTATCTCCGTTTCGGTTTGTGGTATTCAACCCGTTATGTTCGGCCAAAACCACTGCTTGAATTACAGTAAATCCTTTAGCTCTGCGGTTTTCTAAATACATTTCTGTTTCTTCTTCATTCAAACGATGAAAAAGTTCCCAAGCGGTATCACCTAAATAGAAAAAGGGGGTTCCATTCTTATGTTGGATATATCTTCCATTTGCAGATACTTCAAGATTTCCATTAGATATCTTTACGGATTTCCCCTTCCATATATCTTCTTGAGAAGATACGGAGAGTAAAGAAAAGAACAGTAATAAGAGAAAATAAATTTGCTTCATAGTATCATATTATTTAGGACATTTACATGGTTAACAAATATAATTCTTTTTTTAATTTATTGACAACTTTGTCAATATTTCATTTTAAGAATGTATTCTTTATACGCCATAATCGATCTCTGAGTATGCGTCGAACTGCCTGAAATGTTGTTTTAATATCCTTTCCATATAGCAATGGTTCAATTGCTATTTTTAAAGAGTCACTAAGTTTTATTTCGGGATTCAACACATCTGCATTTATTTTCCGAAGTAATACTATCTGATATAATCTTTTTAATTCTTTATCCCGTCTGTTGTTTACAAATAGGTCTTTATAAACATTATAGTGAATATGGGCTTTATCACTCCTTTTACTAAAAATTCCATTTAGATGCCTATTATAAACTCCTCCATAAAAATTCATACAATAGCCATCTCCTTTCTTCAGTATATAATAAAAAAGATGAGTATCCCTAAAATAATTATATTTCGAAAAATCAACTGAATCGATAGTATCCCGTCTAAAAACAACGGTTAAAAGTTTTGTCAACCAATAATTAAGATTGAATTCAAAATTAAAAGATATTCCTTCTTCATTTCCACTAAACAGTTCTTTATAATATCCCTGTTCAGGCTCCCATCTATTATCTTCTACATCATATATATGATACCTATGACAACATAACGTATAATCCGGATTAGCTTCGAGAAAATCAATTTGTTTCTGTAATTTATATTCATCAGTCCAATAATCGTCACCTTCACAAAAAGCAATATATTTACCTTTTGCACGAGGCAGCTGATATGTAAGAGTATTCATTACACCTTTCCTATATTGATTTTCTTTCTGATATATAGGTTTTATAATATCAGGATATTTCTTTCTATATTCTTCAATAATATTAGCTGTTGCATCTGTAGATGCATCATCATGAATCAATACTTCAAATGTAAATGTAGTATTTTGCATCAAAAATCCATTGAGGCATTGACGAATAAATCGCTCGTGGTTATACGTCAAACAGCAAATACTTATTAGTGGCGCCATGTAGTTTATACTCCTTGTCTTCTATCATATTTTGTTTATCTAAAATAATCTGAGCTTTCTTTACTATTGGAGGGCCTATAAATTTATTATTTCTTATGGCCACACTTTCCCCTCTTTCCATTATCCCATCCGATAATAGCATTACTTCTTTTGCCCATTGCACATCACTTTCAGATGGTGAATAGTATTCGTGTACCAATGGCAATTCCTTAGGATGTAATACCAACATTCCTTCGAATCCCAACTTTTTAGATGAAATAAGTATCTGCTTTAATTGCTTCAGATTGTGAACTTGAATATGAGTAGTGTCAATAGGTATCACCCCTTTTGCTCGTGCCCCTAGTGCAATCATAGATCGCGCCGTAAAGAGGTTATCTCCTTCCGCATCATGCCATCCTCCTATATCTACAATAAAATCTTCACTACCAAAAGCAACGGCAACCAATCGCTCGGGGCAGGCTTCGCAAATATCCTGAATATTCATTACTGCATTTGCTGTCTCTATTAATGGTATTATCTTAAATGTATTCAGAGGAAAAGATTTTTCATATTCAATAGTTTCTAACAATTTACTAAAGAAACGAATATCATCTGCACTTTTAACTTTAGGATACATAAACCCCTTAACCCCATCTATCGTTAATTGATATACATCTTTTAATAGTTGTCCGCTTCTCTGATCGTTTACCCTGGGAAATAATATTTTATCCCTAAATAATCCGGCAGAAACACTATTTTTTATATTTTCTCTCGCTGTTTGTTTATTTTCTGCATATGGAGCGGAATCCTCAATATCCAATAATAAGATATCGGCTTCTGTATCGGCTGCATGTATTAATAATCGATAATTATGTGCAGGAACAAACATTAAACTACGCATCAAGAAGTCTGCTTTCATACTCAATCCTTTTTTTTGATTAACACTTTTCTTTTAAAACTAATAACATCTATACCATGCTGGTTGTATCCTACAGTTTCAACATAGACAATCCCCCTGTCATTTTTAGATTTGGATTTCCACTTATCTAAGATTTTCGTTTTAGCATAAATAGTATCATTTATGAAAACCGGGTTTAAATGCTTTACATTTTCATATTCCAAATTTGCAATAGCTTTTCCACTTATATCAGGAACAGTAATACCAACCACTAAAGAGAATACCAATGTACCTACTACCAATATTTTTCCGTACATATTCTGCTCAGCATAATCCATATTGAGATGAACCGGGTGATGATTCATTGTCAAAAGCGAAAAAAGGTTATTATCACTTTCGAATATAGTTTTTGATATAGAATGATTTATTGTTCTTCCTATTTCAAATTCCTCAAAATACAATCCAAATATCTGCTGATGCATAATTATTAATCCTTTATACGCAATACTCTGGAAGGATTACCTACATTTATAGAATTCTCCGGCACATTATTCAACACTACGGAACCCGCCCCAATAAGGGAGAAATCTCCAATAATAACTTTTTCTTTTATCGTGGCATTACTCCCAATATGACATGCCTTTCCAACAACCACATTAGCTCCTATCACTCCATTTGTTGCTACATGTGCAAACTTTTTCAAAGTACTATCATGCCCGACAAAAGAATTGGGTAATAGGATACAGTTATCTTCAATTGTTGTATCTGGCGATAATTGTGATAATGGAGCCATAAGAACTCCATTCCCAATACTACAAAAACCCTTTGGTATAATCGCTGTTGGATGTATTAATGTAGCATACCTATCCGGCTGTATTCCAAAAGATTCTACTTTATAGTATACCTCTTTCTCTTTCTGCATACCCACATAGGCTACAAAAAAATAATTGTTCCTGTTTTCTATGTATTTAGAAATGTCTCCACTATTTCCTATAACAGGTATTTTCTTATATTTTCCAATCAGAGAGCCCATCGGTAATGTATCATTTAAGAAGCCTAATATATTGTAAAAACCCAGATCTTCAGCTATTGAAGCTGCAATCATACCTATACCACTCCCCCCCAGTATCACTAAATTCTTCATTCTTTTCCATATTCAATAGAGTCCCCGCATTCAGTATTTTAAATAATTCTTATTCCGTTAATGAGAGAGTTTTTCTTCCTTATAATCTCCTAAATTATCCGACAAGTTTTTGATTACTTAATCTTAGTCTCCTCGTTTTATATAGTTCCACTCCTTTCTTTCAACAATTAATCAAGCTTATAGTTCTTCTTGTCTTCGTTTTTATTATGAGCATCCTATATTATCGATCAGGTTATATTCATTTTCTATAAATGTTGGCCTTATAACGCCTCTCCACTTACCATGCCATCCCGAAACATTCCGGTCTTCCAATATTTCAAAAGAATGTGCTTTTTGATGGTTAAAATAACATTGTGAATCTGTTACAAACATATTATTTACATAATACATCCCATCATTCATCAGATTTGCCGGAATATGAAATTCGACCCTATACAAACCTTTCTCTAAAATCTTTTTAGGCGTTGATATATTAAAAACACATATGTTATTTTCATCATATAAATGCATACTTACATTTACAGGGAATCCATCCTCCTCACACCAAAACTCAGTTACAATATCAAATGGAGTTTTAGTTGTCAACTTATCACCTCTATATCTGACATAAGCACTCTTGACCTTAATCTTTTCCAAGCCAGGCGCATCAGCATACTTCCATTCATTATTTATTATCCCTTTGGTAGTTTCTTCAGCCAGATATGTATCTACTATATCATTTATCTCTCCTGAATATGCAAGAGATCCGTTCGACAAAATAATTCCCGTATTGCATAAGTTCTTTACTGCTGTCATATTATGACTTACAAATAATATCGTACGGCCTTCCCTAGACGATACATCTTGCATTTTCCCGATAGCCTTCCTTTGAAATTCGGCATCTCCAACAGCCAAAACTTCATCTACAATAAGAATCTCAGGCTCGAGATGAGCTGCAACTGCAAAACCCAGACGGACTACCATACCCGAAGAATATCTCTTTATAGGGGTATCTATATATTTCTCAACACCGGCAAAATCTATTATTTCATCAAGTCTTGCTGTTATCTCAGACTTAGTCATCCCCATTATAGATCCATTCATATATATATTTTCACGACCGGTCAGTTCCGGATGGAAACCTGTGCCGACTTCAAGTAATGAAGCTATCCGCCCTTTAGCTTTTATCGTACCTGTAGTTGGAGCCGTTACTCTGGATAATATTTTAAGGAGTGTTGACTTTCCTGCACCGTTTTTACCTATGATACCTACAATATCTCCTTGCTTTACATTAAAAGAAATATTCTTTAGAGCCCAGACATATTTAGCTGTAGATTGTTGAGATTGCTCATTTATATCTCCTATTTGCGAATATGGATCTTTTTTCCCCCTCACCAGATGCCACCATCGGTTTAGATCATGACTGATAGTTCCTGTACCAATAACCCCTAAGCGGTATTGTTTAGAAATATCTTCTATTTTTACAACTGTCTCTGACATATACATCTTAAACTTTTATTGACAAGCAGAACCCGAGAATACACAAATTTTATACTCATCATTTAATGAAAAACAATGAAACCCTTAATATTGTTGTATCTTGGTCTATTATATATGTCTCCGAAAGTTTTGTCAATGTCTCTATTACAAAAATAATAAAAGCCAGTTAGATGACTATATATAATGAATTATATTTTTATGTTATGTTCAAAAAATATATCAATTTTGGTAAATTACATATTACAAATAAATAATTAGTTCTAATTCATTACTTTTGCACAAAATCTATAATATGATTGAAAGGTTATTTAAGAAGAAAGATATCACATCAATCCTCAATGAATCTAAAAGTTCTAACAATGAACTCAAGCGAAGTCTATCGGCAACAAATCTTGTTACTCTCGGCATCGGTGCTATTGTAGGAACAGGAATATTCGTCATCACAGGACAAGCTGCCGCTACATATGCCGGCCCGGCACTAACAATTTCATTTGCCATATCAGCCTTAGGTTGCGTACTTGCAGGATTGTGCTATGCTGAATTTGCCGCAATGATTCCGGTTTCGGGGAGCGTATATTCATATAGCTATACTACAATGGGCGAAATACTGGCTTGGTTTATCGGATGGATATTGATTCTTGAATACCTCTTTGCATGTTCCAGCGTTGCCGTAGGTTGGTCGGGCTATATGCTCAGCCTTCTCACCGAGTGGGGAGTAGATTTTCCACAACAAATAGCCGGGGCTACTTTCGACCACGCAAAAGACGGATGGATATGGACAGGCAAAATCATCAATTTCCCTGCAGTATTCATTGTCGCCATCGTATCGGCTTTCCTCATAGGTGGTATCAAACAATCTGCATTAGTAAATAATATTATTGTCGTTATCAAAGTCGGTGTTATATTGCTATTCATCGGCTTTGGGCTTTCGTATGTTGATACCAGCAATTGGGTTCCATATATCCCCGAAAACACAGGAAATTTCGGCGAGTTTGGCTGGAGTGGAATTTTTAGGGGAGCCGCTGTTGTATTTTACGCTTATCTGGGATTTGACGCCTTATCCACAGCAGCAGGGGAAGCCAAGAATCCACAAAAAGATATGCCTAAAGGAATACTTATCTCTTTAGCCATATGTGCCATTCTATATATATCCGTAACAACTGTTTTGACCGGAATAATTAACTATAAAGAACTGAATGTGCCGGCTCCCATAGCATTGGCCATCGATAGTACAGGTGAAGGACTTTCATGGTTAAGCCCTTTTATAAAATTAGGAGCTATAGCTGGATTGAGCTCAGTTATCCTTGTAATGATGCTTGGACAGTCTCGCATCTACTATTCCATCTCGAAGGACGGCTTGCTACCTAAAACTTTTTCTAAGGTGCATACAACACATGGTGTTCCACATAATGCAACTATATTTGCCAGTATAATAACAGGTCTTATAGCTGGTCTGTTTCCGTTACATGTTTTAAGTGAACTTGTATCCATCGGAACACTAATGGCATTCACCATAGTGTGTATTTCTATTATTGTTCTTCGCAAAACCCAACCACAGTTAAACCGCCCGTTTCGAACTCCTTTCGTTCCTTTCATCCCATTATTAGGGGCTACCATATGCATTGTGCAAATGGTATCTTTGCCTTGGAGTACATGGGCACGATTAATAGGATGGACAATATTAGGTCTGATCATCTATTTCACTTACGGTCTCAAAAACAGCAAGTTGAATAATAAGCCTTAAATCTTGTGTAAGAAAGAGAAAACTCCAGAAGTTTAGTTAAGGTGATAATATACCCTTGTTATTATACATATGTATATTCGGATTAACAGGTATTATACAACGACTGACATAAACCGGAAAAGTTTGTATTCTATGAGTTAAAGGATTTGTTTCTGTCGCATCTGAATATGGGATAATAGTCACTGTATATATCCCAGGATTGGTATACGTATGAGTTTGCAAATGACTCTGCTTACTCATATCATTTTCAATAACCGGAGACGAACCGTCACCAAAGTCCCATACTATGTGGTCTACATAATTAACTCCTGTTCCCTGAATAATATCTACAGAAAATGAGCTTGCTTTATTTATACAAGCTTCAGGGTCACCTACCATATCCGGATCGCGAAAGAAAGAAGTTATAAATGTAGGCAAACCAAGACCGGTAGAGCCTACAGAAGAAAAGAAACTTGTATGAGTACTAATATTATTACCACCTTCTTCCGGATCGTTTATTATCCAAAGAGTATTCTGATTTGGAGAAATTCCACTTGTCCCATATATTTTTCCATCTGGACCTAATTGCAAAGCAGTGGGCTGTATTCCTGTAAATTCTGTCATTGTTCCGGAAGTAAAATCATTAGTAGGAATTGCCCTCAAATTATACCTCCATCCTTGAGCCACATATAGATATTTCCCTGATTGAGAAAATTCCAGGCCATACAGTGGATTACTACTTATTTGGCTTATAAATCTTTCTTTAATATTCGTTATTGCTCCTGTAGATGCATCAAAATCTGCATATGTAAGCCATCCCGTATCTCCTCCTGCCTGAGCTAGATGTTTACCATCCGGTGAAAATTTAAAATATCCAAGTTTAACACCATTTGCACTTTCACTAATTCCTAAATCGTGCCCAATATCTGTTACAATAGGATCTGAATCTATTCCATTCTCAGTAACTAACCAAAGCAGAAATTTATCCCTTGAACGATGTGCCAACCAGTAATTACGATTATTTGCATGAGCTACAGCCGTAATGTTTTCATACAAATCCGTCATTTGAAGACCTGAGCCATTGATACTTACAGGTTTATTCTTTTCTATAACTGCACCTGCATCTATATCTACTACCGAATAATTTATACCATCACTATATCCTGCAGCAGCCACAGTAACGACAAAATAACGGTTTATGTTTCCCGGACAAGGAATCACAATACCTGACTGGGTAGAAGAATCATTTCCTTTCAAGCCTGTGCCTGCCGCTAATAATGTCCGACTCCCTCCATAGACAGACCGACCATCAGAAGCTAAAAGGAAATTCCCATTTGCATCCGATATAGAGAAACAACCCTCCCATGTGCTAATAGGACCATTAACTGGTGTTGGAAGTATATTAGTCTCATTTATGACCGCAGTAAAATCCAATCCTACCCCGTATCCAAAATACCACCATGCAGCCTCTCCCTGCCCCATCATAAATTGGGATATAAAAAGAGAGAATAATAAAAGGCATTGTTTCAACATATATCCAGACTAACTAGTCCTTCACAACAAACACTACATTCAAGAATGAATCCGGAGTTGTTTTTAATGAAATTACACGATAAGACATTACTCCATAATCATCTATGCCTGTAACAGAAATTACACTCTCGTCGAAATAAGTAATTACATAATCCAATTCGTCAGTCTTGTATAAAGCACTTTCGTCAGGGGAAGGTACTCGCGCTAAGGTATTATTATTACTAAAAAAAGTAGTATTACCAGCCTTAGTAAATTGACTTGCATATTCCTGATAGAGATCCAGTGTCAAATCCGGATCACCGGAAGGTGTTATTTCCTCTATCGGAATATTGAATGATGGTATGTAAAAATATCGCTGACCGACTCCCTCGCCTACCATTGTCCATTTTGCTCCATCCCATACGTATACTCCTTGTTTGAGGCGTGTATCAGGGTCTGTACCGGGATTATTGGTATCATCCTTAGACACATATATGTTATAGACCATCATCCCCGCATGTTTCCTCTTTATATCCAAAGTAGTCTGAGATGGTGTTGTATCATCCCAATCTGCTGTTTTTACGATAAAAGGTTCTAATGTTTTTTTATTTTCTAAATAAACACGGGGCAAACCAAGCCCTCCTATCTTAGATGTAATATTAGTTGCATCCGTAGTAGAAACCGGATTGGCTGTCTCCTCACTTTTTATTTCCAACAGAGCAGCTTTTGCTGGAGGATTAGGCGATCCCACCGTCACACCTCCTTGTTGAGCCAACGCATGGTATCCCCCTAAACTTACAACAAACAATAGAACTATCAGTATTAATCTTTTTTGTATAGTATTGTAAATCATAGTTAATATATTATTAGTTATATTATTATATATATTTTTAACCTTCTCAATCTTTTACAATGAAAACAACATTCATAAATGACTCTGGACCCGGATCCATATCCAGCACTTTGTATGACATAACACCATTATTATCTAGACCTGTTATCTCTATAATATTATTGTCGTAATATATCACAGCATAATCCAGTTCACCTCTCTGGTATAAGTACCCAATATCAGGAGAAGGAACAGTCGCCAGATTGGTCTCATTAGTAGCAAAAAGCGGTTTATCAGTATACGGTGCTCTATCTTTGGTAAACTGCCATCTATACTCTTCATAAAGATCAAAGGTTGTATCTCCTAACTGATTCAGTGGTAAATTAAATGCAGGCATATAGAAATATCGTTGCCCTGATTGTCCTACTAATGCCCATTGCTCCCCATCCCAAACGTAAACACCTTTCTGAAACTTAGTATCTGTATTGGGAATATTGTTATTATTGTCATTAGTTGGGTCTTCTTTCCAACTATATATATTATACACAGTAAGCCCCGCGTGTTTCATCTTTATATTTGCCGTTTCCTGAGAAGGTGTTACATTATCCCAATCAGCAGTTTTTGCAATAAAAGGCTCTAAAGTCTTCATATTCTTCAAAAAAACACGAGATAGGCCTAATCCTCCTCCATTAGCATCTACAGTAGAGTTATCTCCTGCTGACAAATTTGGTTCTTTATTCTTTATTTGTAGTACAAATCCTTTCTCCGGAGGTTGAACACTTCCGGCTGAGACTTGAGAATGCAATTTTAAGGCGAAAGTTGACAGGAAGAATAATAACAAGAATAATATTACCTTGCTGCCTATTCTATAATTCATCTTATTTGTCTTTATAATATCGTCCATAGGTTTTTATTTGTGTTGTATTGTGTATTGTTTCGTAATATACTTAAACTTCTTTTCCAATTAGAATCTATTATGTTCCATTTTTCTTATTGCTTATCATATCAAAATGAAAAAATGACAATATATTTATGTTATTTACATATAGAACACAACCATTTAACTTAAATTGGCAGATGTGTCTTTTTGACAAAATAAAATGTGTGTAAAATCCATTATCCTTAAAAAGAATATCCAGAGATGAAATTGTGTCCAGGCCTTTCATACATGTAGCTTGCATTGCATCGTAGTTCTTATGTGTGTACCCATCACAAAGATAATGTTAACATCCTAATAAAAAAATATAATATCATTAAAATACATAACATATGTAATAAAAAAGATGAAATTCGTAATTATGATTTATCTAAAAGAATAGAAATATACTATTATTTCTATCCTCAATACATTATAAAACAATGTTTTATGACAGGATAAGGGATAAAACTAACTCATAGTCTTATCCCTTATTATAAAATCTTAATTAACACAAATTTAATCCAGTTCTTTAATCTTCACATTCTTAAACCATACTTCATCACCATGGTCTTGCAACAAGATATTCCCTTGTTCGGCATTTCCAAAGTTTGGCCAATCCCTGTATTTACTGTATGCTACTAGCGCATTGAACATTTGATTATTGCGATCATACTCCAATAGCTTAACGCCATTTAGCCAATGCTCTACATGGTTACCTTTTACAATAACTTTTGCTGTATTGAATTCTTTCTTCTTAAATGGCTTGCTATCAGGTACAGGAATAAGGTCATATAACGCACCTAATTTCCGGTTACCTTTTACACCTAATTTTGCATCAGGATGTTTATCATCATCCAATATCTGGAATTCGCAACCGATAGAAGATCCTGCTCCTTTATTGATATCTGTATCTACAAAATATTTTATGCCGCTATTAGCACCTTCGGTGATCTTGAATTCAACCGTCAGTTCAAAGTTCTTATATTTACGGGTAGTAACGATATCGCCGCCATTGGTCGATTCGCCGCCATCACTCTTCATTACTTTCAAAATGTCACCGTCTATTTTCCATCCTTTGGCAGGAAATGCATTTAGTCTTGCACCTCTCCATCCGTCAGTTGTCTTTCCATCCCAAAGCAGCTTCCAACCTTGTTTTGCCTCAGTAGGAGAAATGGAGTTAGCTATACAGTTCACTTCCGGAGCAAGACGGGAATCTGGTGTTTTATATTTTTCCACATCGGTAGTACATATCCTGATATCTTTCCAGCTTACAGTTTTACCCTCATCATTTTTATTACCAATAGAGTGTACCTGCAATGCAATAAATCCGCTTAAGGTCTTATCATCCCATATATTGGCACATGGAATATCATTTACCCACGTGCGAATAGAATTGCCAATCGCTTCGATTCTTGCTTTGTTCCATACACCATTCTTAAATGCAGTGCGCGAAGGTGGATTTGTCGTCATTGGATATAGCCAGCCTCTGCGAGCTTCGTCATATACACCACCTGTCCATGCGCGGGCAGCAGGATCTATCTCGAATTGATAACCATGTACACGTCCGTTGTCA
>JAITVH010000108.1 GCA_031285905.1 Prevotella sp. | reverse complement strand
ATGTTAACTCAGCTAATATTTTTTCAGAAGATGTTTTCTCTAACGAATAATCATGCTTATATTTGTGCTCGAAAGTCGTTCTTTGTACATCATGCAAAATGAGGTGATAAACAAAAAGTCGCTCGTTTCTTAATCGTTACCTGTCAAGAAAATAATTCTTGTAAGTTGCTGTTTTTCAGTAGAAAAAGCAAATCCATGTGTCTTCCTGAATGATAGCTCATTGGCTGTTTTATATCCGCCATAATCCGCAACCCTTTCATGTTGGCTTTAACCATTTCCGGCGACTGCCACGGAAACAGGGTATCCCTATTTTCGTCCCTGTATTTCTCTAACAGGGCAATCGCTTCGGGCAATAATTTGACACGTGCCCGATAGTCCGTTTTCTTCCTTGCATATTTGAGCCACAGGCTGCCCTCTTCATCGGTAAACAAATTTTCTCCGGTGATACGCACCACATCGGCATACGCAGTTCCGGTATAACAGGCGAAGAGAAATAAATCCTTCGTATAACGGATGGATGGACGTTTTGCAGGTATATCCAAATCCCGTATCTTCTCAAAACTCTCCCTGCTCAATGCTTTGGGAGTAGTCAGTTTCTGTTTGGGCAGCTTGTAATGGGCAAAGTGGAGTTTCTCGGAAACACCCTCTTTGAAAGCAATCTTGCAGATTTTTTTCAGGATAGCCAAGTAATGCCGAACACTATCCATCGAATACCCTAATTCAAGCAATACAAAATCCTGATACTCTCGAATAAACTGTTCGTTCAGTTGTCCGAAAGCAAGGTCTTTGGTTTTGAACTTCTTTTGAATGAATTTACCGAGTGAGCGGTAAGTGGCTATGTAAGTCGCCGGTGTAGTTTTGGAAACGTCTATTCCGATACGGGCTTTCAAATCTTCGATGTACCGGTTGAGAGAAGCGAGCAGGGTCGTTTGGGTGTCCATGCTTCCCTGAAGCATATTCTTGACCGATTCCGCATCGAATGGTTTTTTACATTCCGTGAGAGAGTCATACGCCGAATGTACCGCCAATAATAGCTTTTCGATTTTGGCATTGGTTTCGACAGCCTCCCTGCTCTTGCCGTCCAAACGGCTTTCACGTGGATTCCAAAGGGAAAGAGTGCAGGACAGTTTGCAACTGAATTGAGCCATTGACCGACCAATGGTCAGTCTTCCCATAATCGGGGCTTTGCCCGATTTGTCCAAACTGCTTTTTTTCAGGTAAAGCAGAACCTTGAATTTTTCCTGTTTCATAATGCTTATAATTTTGTGGGCTTTGCCTTTAGGCAAAGTTACCGGTTATACAAGCATTCTCTGTTATGCAAAACAGTGTGAATCAATACATAAGAAGCGGGTTGCATTTCATCTTCTCACAGCGTGTTACCTGAAAACGTTCCGGAAACAACCCGGCTAACGTTTTGGTAACTGAAAGAATGCAATATTCCTCAATATTACGCTGTTTGGTGAAATAGCAGATTTGGGTAATTCGCTTCATATATAAGAGTTTACGTTTTATTTTCTCCGTCTCGCTGATTCTTGTTTTGGGACTTCCTTTTCATCAAAGCAGGCATACCTTTTCCGTATTGGCTCTAAATAACGGGGTGTCGTTGGAAGCGTTGTCCAAGATGCTGGGGCATATATCGATTCGTACTACACAGGTATATGCCCATATCACCGATAGGAAGATTAGCAGGGAAATGAAGATGATGAAAAACGGGCTGGAAAATACAGATGAAAATGTTTGACAATTTACGGAAAATATGAAATTTATTAAACATGCTACAAACTATATATTTACAAATGGATTATACTATTATTGATACTATAATCAGAAGGCATTATTACAGATGATTCGATAAGTGATACTATCATATATAATATAATCTGGAATTATAGAAACTATTGATAGTTATTCTCTATAACATTGTTTTTGAGACTGACACCATACATCACTGCATATATCAACTATCTATTTTTAAATCGATGATACTATATCTGATACCATAAAAAGAGTGCTATATAATATATGACTCTATAAATGATAGTATCATTTATAATATAATCCGGGATTATAAGGATTGCATATGTATGTACTTACATATGCAATTGAGGGCTTTCAAAATATTGACGAACAAATGTTTATGCAATGTTGTACTTTTATCAGAAATAAAATCAATTATATGCACTATAAATCAGGGAATAAAGGATGAAAAAAAGCAAAAAGTATAAGATAGAAATAGCCAGGAATGTAATTAAGAAGGTAGATTGATTACTTTTCAAACTTTAGTGAACTGCTGTTTTAGAAAAAAAGTTGATAATAAAAACCCCTGCAACAATCAATATAATTCCTACAATAGTTGGAATATCAACAGCATGATTAAATACAAGAATGGAAATTAAAGCCGTCAAAACAATACCTAATCCACCCCAAATTGCATAAGCTGTACCGAGCGGAATTGTTTTTAATGAAAGGGATAGAAAATAGAAACAGGTGAGATATGCTACTGCGACAATAATTGTAGGTAATAACTTTGTAAATCCATAAGAAGCTTTCATGAAACTAGAACCAACGACTTCAAATACAATGGCTAAACCTAAATATAAATATTGCATATTACTTTATCTTTATAATTCTATACAAAGGTAAAGTAAAGATCGACAGGCTTTTTTGACAAAAGTCAAAAAATCACTTCTTTCTTCTAATCCTACTTAAAGTTTCTTGTGTAATACCTAAATACGATGCAATATAGCCTAATGGGGCTCGTTTTATTATTTCAGGCTCATTTTTGATTAATGCATCATAACGTTCTTCAGCAGATTTAGTTTGAAAAGAAAATGCCCGTTCATCTAACAATATGCAATATTCTTCAGCAATCTTACGGCCAATAGTATTTACTTCAGGGTATTTTTCATACAAATCATATAAATCTTTCTCTGATATATATTGGAATACAGAATCTTCAAGGCATTGAATTGTTTCATGGGATGCCTGGTTGCTATATATAGAGGCAATAGCAGCAAAAGGAATGTTTTCATATCCAAACCATACCGTTATTTCTTGCTCTTCTTTATTATAGAAGGATCGTATCAAGCCTTTTTCCACAATAAAAAGATTCGAAACAATCTGCCCTTTTTTAATGATAAAGCTACCCTTTTTCTTAGTAAGAAATTGGACTTTCGTGTTCAATTCTCTTTCCACTTCGCCAGAAAGATGACAGTATTCTTTAAACAGGCGAATGAAAAGATTTGTATCATGCATATTTTGATGAGATTTATTGCATTTTATAACAAGATATGCAAATTTAATACTAATTCTTTGAATAAGTGTTTTTAGAAAAAGCGTGCAATATGGCAGCATATTCTAAAAGCGCAACTTAATCTAAAAAGCCTCGATAATTGTTATATATAAAAAACGATTATGAATATATATGATTTTCAGGTAAAAGATAGCAAAGGGGAAAATATCAGTCTTGATATTTACAGAGGCAAAGTCCTGCTAATTGTAAATACGGCAACTCAATGCGGATTTACGCCACAATATAAAGATTTGCAGGACTTATATCTGAAATACAAAGAACAAGAATTCGAAATATTGGATTTCCCTTGTAACCAATTTGGATCACAGGCTCCCGGAACAGACGAGGAAATAGGCAGTTTCTGCGAAATGAAATATAAAACAACTTTCAAAACTTTTGCAAAAATAGAAGTAAACGGAGAAAATGCTGATCCTCTCTATAAGTACCTAAAAGCAAACAGTAAAGGTTTTTTAGGGGAATCGATCAAATGGAACTTTACTAAATTTTTGATTGACAAAGAAGGAAATATTGTTCATCGTTATGCTCCGATAACTAATCCCTCAAAGATTGAAAGTGTAATTGAAAGACTACTATCTGACAATACTCTTTAATAACGTTAAATAAATCAGGATAAAAGATCATTTTTTCTTATTTTAGCCTTTAGACTGTAACGGATCTTTATTCCTGATTATCTGGGTTATGATAAATATTTCATACTTGTTAGAGTTAAGGTATTGTTCTATAAAAGGTAAATCAGATGCATAGTGGAATGAACCTCCTATTTGCAACGAAACTAGTATTGATTTCGGCCCTTATCTCTTCAAATATTCTCCTTTTCCCTTTAGCGATAGCCAAGCAAGGGACTTTTATACAGTGAAAAGTACCCCCTTGCTTCGCTATCTCCTCTCTTATTTTCTGAATTTATTCCTGGCACTTTTAGCGATGCATAAAAGCATTTCATCTGAGTTTGATGATGGTATAGTCTGTTTTTCTACCCATTTCAATAGTTCATTACGCGAGAAGATGATCCTGCGTCCGAAATAACGGAATGGCAGAAGTTTGTTTGCTGTCATCTTATAGAGTTTCGATTTACTTATTTTATAACCGTTTTCTAACAGAAATAGGAGGGCATCTTCTACCGAACAGGTATCCGGTATTTTTTGAGGTTTGGTTTCCTGATTATCAGGAAGAGCCTTTTTGATGGCTTTCTGAACAATCTCATCCAATTGTTCAGGTGTTGTAAGAATAATTTCATTCATATAATAACCAATTTTATAGATTTATACCTGCAGGCGTCCCCGCTTAACTCATCCGAGTGCACAGGCAAAATTAAATTGGCTTTATATGATATATTTTATGAACTTTTTAAGATTATCGTCTTTTTTCTCAATAAAATAGCTGGCATAAATTTTCATCAATTATCATTCTGCCAACTATATACAAGTAGATTTGTATAAAAAAGCTATATTTCTATTATATGAATTCTTGTGAATTGTGTTTTAACTTATCTCTTCTTTTGGTAGTATTTTATCCACATAGCGGATAAAGTTCCGGTGTTTTACCCCTCCTTCATTCCTGATAAATTGATTGGTGTAGGCAGAATAAGATAATTGATAATTTTGCAGGAAAGGGATTATCCACTCTTTTTCGGCATTGAATAACGATTTGTTATCTGAATTTATCCATATTTTCTTTAGCAGATAGTAAAAGCGTACTGTCTGTTTCGGTTTGAGTTTAAAGTTTTCCTGTCTGTTTGTAGCTGTTGTAAACATATCGAGGAATTCCACCAAACTTATATCATTCCACAATTCATCATTGAATTCCTGATAGATTAAGTCAAGAATCGGAACAGATAGAATATATTCGACCGGAATATCTTTGGTTGTCTTTTTCTTTTCCGGTGATGGATTATTAATCTCCTCTTTTACTATTATCTCTTCGTTACAATAGTTTTCTAATTCTTTAACCAGAAAGATACCTGCTAACAGATTGACTAAATGCACAAAGTGAGGTAAGGCTGATAAATCGGGATAGTTTTTTAACGATTTCTTCTCCAATTGCCAATTGTAATTCATCGGGTATTTAGAATAATCCAATTCTATGTATTGGGCATATTCGTCCGAATTTACTTTTTCCAATAATTCTGAAAGGATATAGCCGATAAGATATTCTTTTTCGATTTGCTCATTTCCTTGTAAATAAGAAAAGACAAAGTTGCGGTCACAAAGCTCTCGGGATAAGGACGTTATTTGTTCGATCAGATTTTTCTTCTGTTCTCGGATGTATTGGATAGTAACTTCCTGAGGTAAAAGTTCTTTCCGGTTGTCAATATCAATTACGTGTTGCTTGACCTGGGCATCCGCAATATTCTTCAGCAAGTAATATGTATCCCATAGAATAGAAATGTCATTTTTAAACCAGTATTCCGGAATATTGGTTTGAATATCTTCAAAACCTTTATAATTTATAGGTTCTTCGAATTCGTCTATGGTTTCAAAGACTTCATTATACAAAAAATCAAAAAGAGTGGATGATAATCTTTCTAGTTCTTTGGTTATGGGATAGTCCGTATATAGTTTTTTATAAGCATCATTATGTAATGCTATTAAATCGCTGTTGGATTGGCTGAGCTGATATAATCTGTTAAGTTGATTAACAAAGTTATCTGAATAATCTTGTCTATCCAAAGCAGATAAAATATCTGACCTAAAAATCTTGACGTCGGGAATGAAGATTGTAGGAAAAGGGATTTTCCTTTCATTAGGGAAACCTTCTTTGTCAACCTTAATATGATATTTTATAAAGGTGTTATAAAACCTTAGGCAAGTCAAGAAATTTTCAATCACAATCATTTACAATATCATTTATCCTTTTTTATTTCATCTTTCAAATAATATCCACCGATGCGGGGAGAACTGCCACGAAATTCTATTAATCCGGCATCTCTTAATTGGCCAATATATCTTTCAAGGGTTTTAGCCTTAATTCCTGTGATATCTTTATATTCATTAGTCCTTCTACCTTCTTCTTTGGCGATAGCCTTTAGTAATAGTTCTAATTTTGCCTTTAAAGGTATTCCTTGGTTTGTGAATCTATCCTCTATAATAGCAGCTAAACGGTCTTTTTTTACTCCCTCAGTTACTCCCTCAGTTACTCCCTCACCATCATTACTATTATATAAAGTAACCATAAAACCTCCATCTGTTTCCTGGAATACAGGTTCGGGCAAATTGGCTTCTTTGCTTACATTTATAATTTTAAGAGTTCCTCTACCCCATGAATCAATATAACCGCCTTTAAAAGAAACATCCGCCAATATCGGATTGTGAGGTTTAGATGCATGAGTACGTTTGAGAGTCTCGATTGAAATTCCATTTGGTAACTGACCGTCGTTCCAAATTGATATTTTATTATCATAAATTCGTATCTGTGTAGCTGCTCCTAAATAATTCCGGTGTATTAAGGCGTTCAACAACATTTCTCTTAAAGCTTCAATTGGATATTGATTCTTTTCGATACGTTGAAGGCCCTCAAAACTGATCAATCGAATAAGAAATTTGATATTTAATTGCTCTACAACAGATTTTAATACAGAAATCAGATTGCCTTCTATCACTTCCTGATAGACTATATCGTTATCTTTCCCACTGAATCGCCCTATTTTCACGAAAGTATTAGGGTAAAATTTAGCAGGATCTTTACCAAATAATATAATGGCGGCTCGCTTTAATTTACCATCTTCTACTAATCTTAATTTTTCAAGAATTTCTGTGGTTGATAACTCTTTTATGTCAGCAGGAAGCCTCCCGGCTTTTTCTGCTGCTGAAAGATAAGTTTTAAGCGAATCAACGTCAATATCCGACATTTTCACTCTCGGCTCAATCACATCATCCCAAGTCTGTCCTGATTTTTTTAGCAAGAAATCATTGAGCGTATTTCCAGTTAGTTCTTGATTGGTACTCCCGCTTCTGTAATAATAACGACCTCGCAAAGACACCGGAACATTATAGGCTGGCGTGACAATCTCAATATATTTTTTGCTGTCAGATTCCAAAAGATTTACTTCCGAAGTAATGCCCATCGAATTGCGTATTTTATTCGGCAGATCATCCATGAGCTTTTTAGAATCAGTTATTCCGACTATATTTCCAATATCATCCTTTCCAATATATATGGTTCCTCCCTGAGCATTAGCAAAGCCACATATCCATTTCAGATAATCTTCGTGCCAACTCTGTTTGTATTCTTCATTTTGTTTCTCTGGCATATTATTTATATTTTACAGTAAAGATAAAAATAAAGCTACAGAATATGTTAAACATTGTTGTTTGTATAGCAATGCTTGAGTTTATTATTTTCCTCAAAACTATATTATTTATATGAATTTTGGATCATCCATAAACTTAAGTTTGTAGACCTCTTCTATATATTTTTTCACTTCTGCATGCTTTATATTTTGTACAAAAAATACATAAAAAGATGTATCATTAAGTATAATTATAACAATGGATTATGGCTAAGTATCGTTTAATGTTGGATATGGTGCGACCAGCTTATTTGTGCAGATGGCGTCTGCACAATTATATCCAATTGCATATTAGTATTTTGTGCAGCAACTTGCTGCATAAATTCAATAGAATATATCTCTGCGAATTTCCGTATATATTTTAGGTTTCTTACAGAAAAACCTTTTTGTTCGGGAAATTCTTTCTTCAAGTCTTTAGCTAATTGGTCTATCACCTTAGCTCCCCATCCCTGTGCCTGTTGCATTGCTAATATATTATTCCCAATATACCAATACATATATAGCATTTGGCTGTTGGCTGATATGACAGCTTTTAACTGCGATTGCTTTACCTGCTGTTTAATCTCAGCTAATAAAACAGTATAGTCTTTAATGCCTTTATTTTGTGATAATTCCATTTGCTATATTATTCATTATCGAAATTTGTAAGCAATTTAGCATTTTTCTCTCGTTCTTCCCTTTCAAATGATGCTAAATAATTTTCGGTTGTTTTCATATCACTATGTCCTAAACTCTCTGAAATATAAGCGATATTCGCTCCACTCCTTTTCAAAACACTTGCAAAAGAATGCCTTGCTGTATAAGTGCTGATTCCGGAAATACCAAGGGCATCGCCTATCATCTTCAATCGCTTATTTATTCTTCTGGTAACATCTTGCGTTCTTTTTTTCTGCTCTAGTGGTGTATTATATCCGTCAAGGAAAGGAAATATATAATTATCCGGACTTTTATCCGGATTTCCCCAGCGTTTTATTATATGTTTCATTTCTGGAGTTAATAATGCTTCTATCTCTTTCTTTTCGCGAGATGTTTTTATAGTTTTGGAACGGTAAAAATGTATTTCATCCCTATCGATATTTGAAAATTTCAATCTTAAAAGGTCATTTACATTTATACCATTACACAGATAAGAGAAAAACCATAAATCCCGGTAATGTTCGGTAGCTTCTGCTCCATCAGTGTACGAGATTATTTGTTTTATTTGTTGAAGCGTTAAAGCCATTTTTCGTCCTTTACCTATTGGAATTTCATATTTACCTTTTCCAAAGGGATATTGGGCTTCTTTGACTATGCCCAATGTTTTCACTTCATTAAATATGGCCCGGATACAACGTAAATACATAGAAACTGTTGTGTAACTCTTCCCTTCCGCAAGCATTGCCTTTTCATATTTTCTAAGCCAATCGACAGTAATACTATCGAACGCAATTCGTTCCCCTGCATATTTTTCTAAATGACGATAAGCACATTGATAAGCAGATGCATTTCCTACTGATCCCTCCTCATTCAGAGTATTGATTTTATTTTTCAATGCTGTATTCAAGGTGTCTCCAGCAACTTTTCCCAAACGCAGATTGAGATTATCGAATGAGAAGTTACCTTCTTCTTCTAAAGCTTGAACTGTATCTCGAACTTTATCAAAAGATATTTGTAAATCTTTTCGGATACTTATTAGTTCGGAATTTTTAGTTTTATCCAATTTTTCCCAATCTTGTACACACAAACTCTTCCCTGTTCCATAATATCTCCGTTCTCTTTTGTATGTTATCCGAACTTTCACGGGATAATCTCCAGTCTTGTTTTTCCTTCTATCATCAAGGAATAAAGCGACATTAATGCCATTTAAAATATAACTTTCCATAATCATTTTTTTAACCTGTGTACACAAAAACATGTACACACAATTTGCACACAACTCTACAAAATAAATGAAAATTATTCAATATTCAAAATTTCACAAAATGAATTAATATCTTATAATACAACACATTATGTACAAAATGAAAATAGATGAAATCCAAAGAAAACCCTATAAAAATGCCTTATAAGCAGGAGGAATCCAGACTGCAGTAATACCAAGCTCATGCAAATGACCGGCATCCTCTTTCAATCTTTTCCATAAGTTACCATCATTAGGGAGGTTCTATTCGAAATACTGCATCATTACTCCATTCTTCATAGCCTATCTGTTATGTTTAATATTTACTTGCATCGTTTAATAAATCTATCATTTCCGCATCCAGTTGTATGTTCACAGCATCTAAAATATCTAGTTGGCTGGTTTTAGACACGCTGCCAATAGGTGCTGTGACCGATGAACGTGCCATTAACCACGCCAAAGCAACCTGAGCAGATGTAGCCGACAATTGACTTGATATATTATTAAGAGCTTCAATAATTCGATGCCCTTTCTCGTTCTGATACCGCTTCACAGCCTCCGACCGCTTACCTGTTATGTCTTCTCCAAACTTATATTTTCCTGTAAGGAAACCACTGGCTAAAGAATAATACGTTACAGAACCCATCCCATATTCTTCAATCATAGGTTCATATTCCACCTCATATTTTATCCTGTCATACAGGTTATATTCAGGTTCTACACATATATACTCAGGGTATCCGTTCTCACGACTTTTATCAATGGCCTCTTCTATTCTGAATGCACTCATATTAGAAGCTCCTATATAGCGTACCTTACCTTCTTTTACCAACTGAGCATAAGCCTCAAGAGGTTCCTCTACAGGAAGGTTCAGATCATCATAATGTGTGAAATACAGATCGATATGATCTGTTTGCAGTCTGCACAATGATTCTTCTACCTGTTTTATAATATATTCTTTTCTAAGACCTTTATTATCAGGAGCAACCTCAGCACCTACTTTTGTGGCTAATATTACTTTATTCCTCTTACCTGTTTTCCTCAGCCAGTTTCCAATAATGGTTTCCGATTCTCCTCCACCGTTTCCGGGAACCCAAGCCGAATATACATTGGCTGTATCAATAAAATTTCCTCCTCTGTCAGTAAAAGCATCGAGTATCTCGAATGAGGTGTTTTCATCTGCTGTCCATCCAAAAACATTTCCACCTAATGCAAAGGGAAATACCTCTAATTCTGACTTTCCAATTTTTCTTTTCTCCATAATTTGTTCATTTTAACTAAAATAAAAACAAACATGGAACAGGAAAAGTTTTAATTAAGAGGGTATAAGCATATCAAAAACATCTTTCCATTACAATATATTCATAACCATTGTTTGAGAAACGGTTATCTGTCTCCTTATAATCAAACTTCTTATAAAAGTCAGTCGCACCTACACGGGCGTTACACCAAAGTCTTTCGAACTTCATATCGTTGGCATAAGCTATTAACCACTGCATCAGCGCAGAAGCATATCCCCTACCCTGCATTTCTTTAAGGGTGGCAAGTTTTCGGAATTGAATTTCTTTTCCGTTGTGCAGAAAAATGGACATTACTGACACAAGTTGTTGATTTTCATATACTCCGATATGTAATCCCATATTATCATCATCCAACTTCACAAAATCAATATCCTTATCCGGATACATTACTTCCTGACGCAACCTCAAAACGTCCTGATATGGAACCTCATTTATTATCATAGTATCAGAATTTATAAGTTGCCATTAGACGTCCTTCGTATGTCTGGGAAAACACATCAGGAAAATACTTGTAGTTCGTATCACGCGTATAATTATAAACAATACCGGTAAGGTAAACCCGATTTATAAGCTTTAGATCAGCCCTGAGACTTATGGCATGGAGAATTGCCTGCGACCTATCGCCCTGATAATTGAATTCATGCACATCTACTGTTTCCCAATCAATATCCTGCGGATATCCTTTCCATGTAAACATACGATACACCTCATAATTGCCTGAAACGCTGAATATATCTTTATATGCCGAATTAAATCCCACCTTAGTACTAAAGCCGCTTGCAAGGTTATAATTACGCATATCTACTACATAATGATCACTCAACGTGCCACCCAAAAGTATGATATTACCATGAAGATAGGCATCGAAAGAAAATTTTTTCGTCCTGTTGCTTCTATAAACAAGGCCTGTACCAAAAGATGCCGGAGTACAGAATTTATAAGGGATTTTTCCTGAATCTTTCGAGATGGTGTCCGAATCATAATAATCGAAATGCTGGTAAAAACCAAGACTCAGGAAATCCTTTTCTGTGTCGACTAATTCTGTCAGATAAAGTCGTCCTATAATATTCAACTGGCTCAATATCGGCTGTGAACCATGGCCATTGAGATTACTTTTGAATGAAAAATAATCATAAGGTTTTTCATTTTCATCCGAAAACCGGTCTCCGTATTCTATATTTATATCCATTGCCGCCCCAATACCTTTGTCCAGTATCGGTTCTTTAAATTCCAATGCCCGCACTCCCATAGATATTTCGACACTAACATCCGGCACCCCGAATTGTTTGCCCGAGGTTGCTCTCTTCTTCCATGCATCGCCACTAATAATGCGGCTAAGGCCTCGCGTGGGAGCAATTAAAAAACCAGCCAACTCACGTCCGAACCGATGAGTCCCTGTCCGCCTGTCGTCTAATACCAGATCGGATGTACGATATAATGTTTCTCCTACAGAGAGTCCTCCTATAGGCGTGGCAATAATATCATTTATCGAAGGATATTCATTCTCCATAAAAAGTTCCCACATAGCACTTCCCCCCAAAGCAAAAAGTCCCGATTCCCAATAGTTGAATCCATTGGAACGGGCTGAGTTGTAATAAAGACTTCCATGATATGGATGCAGGAACATATTTGTTCCCATCTGGTCATTGTCCCATACAAAACCGCCTTTCAGGTTCTTTTTTATAGTATGAATATTTATATAGGCAAACTCTTCATCCATGATATACCTGTCAAATGCCCATATACCCATATTCAACCCAAATACCTTTCCTGCAGCCAGCCATCCGTTCTTTTTAGAATAATAGGCTATGTCTACAGAGTCGGGTGGTTTTGGAGGAGCGACCTGATTGCGTATAGCAAATTGACCATGAGCTAATACAGAAGTCAAAAACAACAATATTATTATAAAGTGAAACTTGAAACGCATTGATACAATATGAATTAGTCTAATTTTACCTAAAGCTGCAAAGATAGTCTTTTAGTTGAGATTAATATGTCTTAATTTTAACTAAAAGGTGACAAAGGTAACAGATTTTAGCTATTAGCTGATAGCCATTAACTGTTGGCTTTTTATTCTCTCCCTGTCATCCTGACAGAAGGAAGGATCTCCTTATATCCAAATGAGATGCTTCGTTCCTCAGCATGACAGCTCCAATTTTAACTAAAAAGTAACAAAGGTGACACTTCTTTGATCTTTTTTCTTGAGCTATCAGCTAATGGCTAACAGCTAACAGCTGTATCTACTATAGATAAATTCAAAATAAAAAGAT
>JAITVH010000065.1 GCA_031285905.1 Prevotella sp. | reverse complement strand
CAAAGCGAAAAAGTGTTCTTTGAATTGAATTATTAATCACAGGAGCAAAGCGTATGTAAAATCGACGGAGTCAAAAATAGATAGAATAGTGTTACTTATGTTACCTTTTAGTTAAAATGGAGAGGTTAATCCTTTTGGATAGGAATGTAGGGGCAATCCTTTGTGGTTGCCCGAATATATCACGAAGCGGGCAGGGACAAGCCACTGCCCCTACAAAAGAGGAATAAAAAGTCTAAAAGCTAGCGGCTATCAGCTAATGGCTAAAACCTGTTACCTTTGTCACCTTTTAGTTAAAATGTATCTGTTATGTAACTTGAAACGAAAAAGCATCCTAAAAAAGGATGCCTTTGTCATATATACATTGAGTTTCTTATTTAAGTACTCCTAATTCTTTGCCTATCTTGGTGAATGCAGCAATACATTTGTCAAGATGTTCTTTTTCATGTCCTGCTGATATTTGTACGCGGATACGCGCAAGATCCTTAGGAACAACCGGATAATAGAATCCGGTAATATAGATGCCTTCTTCTAATAGTTTAGATGCCATATCCTGAGACAGTTTGGCGTCATATAACATAACTGCACAGATAGAAGACTGAGTAGGTTTGATATCGAATCCGGCGGCTTTCATCTTCTCTACAAAATAGGCTGTATTAGCATGCAGTTTGTCTTGTAGTTCATTGCTGCGCTCCATCATTTCAAACATCTTGATTCCTGCCCCTGCAATTGCCGGAGGTATTGAGTTGGAGAACAGATAAGGGCGCGACCGCTGCCGTAGCATATCTATGATTTCCCGCTTTCCTGTAGTGAATCCACCGATAGCCCCGCCAAAGGCTTTACCCAGCGTTCCGGTGATGATTTCCACCTGTCCTTTCAGGTTGAATTGTTCGGTAGTACCACGGCCTGTTTTACCCACTACTCCCGCAGAGTGTGACTCATCCACCATGATCATAGCGTTGTATTTTTGGGCCAGTTCGTATATTTTATCGAGAGGAGCGACATTACCATCCATAGAGAATACCCCGTCTGTTACAATCAGGCGAAATCGTTGAGCCTGTGCAACTTTCAGTTGTTTCTCCAGATCTTCCATATTCGCGTTGGCATAGCGGTAGCGCACAGCTTTACAAAGCCGCACTCCATCAATGATAGAAGCATGATTCAGCGAGTCGGAAATAATGGCGTCCTGATCTGTGAGTAAAGGTTCGAATACACCGCCGTTAGCGTCAAAGCAGGCAGCATAAAGGATCGTATCTTCTGTGCCGAAGAATCCGGAGATAGCAGCTTCCAGTTCTTTGTGTATATCCTGTGTTCCACAGATAAAACGCACAGAGGACATACCGAAGCCTCTTTTGTCCATAGCCTCTTTAGCCGCATCTATCAACTCTTTATTATCGGAAAGCCCCAGATAGTTGTTGGCACAAAAGTTCAATACTTCCTGTCCACTGTCTACCCGTATTTTTGCTCCCTGCGGGGAAACGATGATACGTTCGTTCTTGAATAGGCCGGCAGATTTGATATCGGCAAGCTCTTTCTGCAAATGTTGTTGAAAATCAGAATAAGTATTCATAGTTATGGTTAAATTTAAGAAGTAAAGGTAGTAAATGTAAAATGATATAAAATGGGATTGCCAGAATATTTTAAAGGTATTGTAGAAAATATGGTTAACACATAAGACAAAAGGCAAAAAACATTACCTTTGCATCTTGATTTTAAACACTTAAAGATAAATGCCATGAAGAAAATACTCTTTTTACTACTTCCCTTTTTTTGTTGTCTATTGGCTTCGGCTCAAGGTTCAAAGCCTCTGTTGACTCTCGATAATTATGCAATACCTGTAGGAGAAAGCGGAGCTATTATAGGAAAAGTGATCAGCCCTGACAATCAGAAGGTGTCCTTGTCTAAAGATGCGTCAAAACTCTTTGAAATAGATAAACAGGGAAATCTTAAGCTTAAAAAAAATAAGCAACTTGATGATCAATCTCCTATCAGCTATGAGATTACAATAAAGCATGGAAAAGACCTGAAGAAGTTTGAGTTGGTAAAAGACAATTTCGCCCGTAATAAGGTTATTGCACATCGTGGAGCATGGAAAAAGCATGAGGTAAGCAATAACTCGATGAGTTCGCTCAAATATGCTATTGATCTTGGATGTGAAGGAACAGAAATAGATGTCTGGATGTCTAAAGACAATGTTGTAGTATTATCCCATGATCCTACCATAGGCGGTAAAACAGTAGAAGAGACCACTGCAGAAGATTTATCAAATATCTCCCTGAAAAATGGAGACTTTGTTCCCACTCTCGAAGAAACTATAAAGGAAATAAAGAAGCAGAACAAAACCAAACTCGTTATCGAGATAAAGGGAACCCGCGTAGGAAAGCCTATTTCAGATTCAGTTGTCAGTCTGGTTCATCGCATGAAGGCTCAGGGATGGGTAGATTATATTGCATTTGGGATGGAATACCTTGTTCGTGTCAAAGAGCTTGACCCTACAGCAATAGTCGCCTATTTGGGATCGGATAAAACACTGGAAGAGCTGAACGAAGCTAACATGGACGGTATAGATTTCCATCAGAGTATATTCACTAAAGATACCGAATTGGTGAACAAAGCAAAAGTACTCGGACTGACCACAAATGTATGGACAGTAAATAATGAGGAGACCCTTAAGAAGATGCTTGACCAAGGATTAGAGCGTATTACTACCGATGAACCTGAACTATTATTCAGAATATTAAATGAATAGGAAAGCGTTATTTATTAGATCTTTTGACTTGAATAAAAAACTACTGATTCGTATTAATCACATTTGACTATAATACGAATCAGCAGTTAACTTTATAACAGATTATTACTTAAATAATTGAGGTATAAATTCCAGCATATAGTCGCGCCAATTGCTCCATGTATGCCCGCCTTCACTCTCATAATACGTATATTTGAGATTATAGCTATCCAGCTTCGCTCTGTAATCAGTTACCTGTTTGTATAGAAAATCTGTTTTTCCGATAGCTATCCAATACAACTTTATGCCATTTTTCCATTGGGCCTGCAATGTCCCATCTATGTTCTGATAGACAGATGATTCAGCATTTCCTCGCGGATTAATCGCCGGAGAGAACAAACCTATATAATCGAAGGTATTGGGGTAAAAACGGGAAATATGCAATGAATGAAAACCACCCATAGAAAGACCGGCGATAGCCCTACCCTTCTTTTCTTTTATAGTATGGTAGTTATCATCTACAAACTTGATCACGTCTTTAAAAGTCTCTTCCATTTTACCATCCATTGTGTGAGGAAGATTGAAAGACGGTTTTTGCAACCCAAGACTAGACTCTCCCGGAGCTGCTTCGAGTGCCACATTACCATTTGTCATCACTACGATCATTGGCTTCGCCTTACCTTCTGCTATCAGATTATCCATTATTTGAGATGTACGCCCCAGAGCCATCCATGCCTCTTCATCTCCTCCCATGCCATGCAAAAGATAAAGCACCGGAAACTTCTCTTTACTGTTTTCGTATCCCGAAGGAGTATAAATTGTAATACGGCGTTTCATTTCATTACCCGGTGAATCGTACCAGCGACGGGTTATTGAGCCATGAGGCACATTATTTACATTATAATAATCTCCATTTCCTCCCTTTACAATAAATATGCTGGATAAAGTTGCTACATCCCGATTCACATATACATTTCCCGGATCGATAACTCTTACCCCATCCACGAGAAAAGCATAACCATATAAATTGGACGATAAAACTTCTGTAGTATATGACCACATCCCGGTATCATCCTTAGCCATAGCTATATCGCCCTGAAACCAATCGCCTGTAAGTTTTACTTCTTTCGAGTCGGGTGCCAGTAATCTGAATGTAACGGTATTATCGGCATGTATTTCAGGCGATACCATTTCTGGTCTGTTCCATAATGCCTGCTGGGCAAAAATCGGAATGGAAAGGGTTATCATTGTAACCATCAGAATTATAAGTCCTTTTTTCATAGTATGATATTATTAAGAGTAAATATTATTCTTTCTCTTTTAACAGTGCTGCATCTGTCATATTTTTGCTACCTCTTTTATCTTCAATATACTCCCGCTTGAATATGTCGAGAAAAAGGATAAATACAGCAATAAATAACGGTCCGAAAATTACACCCCAAAAGCCAAAGAGAGTAAGACCAATAATCACACCAAATACTGTAATAAGGGGATGCGTATCAGCCATCTTCTTTTGCAACACAAACCGTATCAGATTGTCTATATTCGATATAACGGCAAGGGCGTAAATCGCCAATCCGATTGCATTAAACCAATCGCCGGTCAAAGCCAGATACGCCGCCAGAGGGAACCATATCAAAGCTGTTCCAATCAAAGGTAAAATAGTAGCAAAACATGTCAGGAACCCAAATAAGACAGGATTGGGGGCTCCGAATATAACATATCCTATCATAGCTATAATCCCCTGAATAATAGCCAGCAAAGGTATCCCTATCGCATTTGATTTTACCAGGATATTGATGGAATGGATAACATCTTTCTTATTATGATCGTTAAACGGCAGAAGTGAATAGAGATAACTTTCCATTTTAGCTCCTCCTATCAACATAAAGTAAAGAACGAAAACCAATACAAGCGAATTGATAATAAAACTGGTGACACTATCTAATAATATCTGTCCAATCTTAGGCAGATAAGCTGCTGCTGACATTATATTCTCTGTACTTAACAGATCATAATTTATTTTTTCTTGTATAAGATTTGCAACATGCTGAATTTCTGATATATAAAAAGAAAGGTTTAGATTCATGCCATTTATTTCGTTTATCAATAACCAAACAGCAACAGATATCGGAATCAGAAAACACAAAGTCGCTTCTACAACAATGAGTAAGGCTGCCATACTTCTTCTCAACTTTTTCTTCTGAGTAAGATATTTCATCTGGTTCCTTACCATAATATAAATAGTGGATGCTCCTAAAAATCCACTAAGGAACGGCGCCATCTCACGGAATAAAACTATTCCCATAAAAATGATAAGTATCAATAATGATATTTTCCAATATTGCTCTTTCGATTGTCTAGACTGGGTCATAAGGATTAGATATTTTTACAAAACTATAAATAATTAAGTTTATTCTTAGTTATCCAAACAATTTAATTTAAGAAAAAGTTCTGATTTCCACTTAAATAAAAAAGCTGATCTAAATATAATTAGACCAGCTTGATTTGATATCTAAAGTGCAATTATGACTAATCCCACAAATATTTATTACTCAGTGCATATTTACCTCCTCCGGTAAATGCTAGCGCTATAGCTCCAAAGAAATATAGTGCAGGCAACTCAATAGCCCATCCTCCTTGCGGACTAAGAGTAAGAATATCACCAGCATGAGCTGTGGCAACTGCGACAATCATATTAAATGCAAATATTAAAGCGGCAGCACGAGTTCCAAAACCAATAATGATAAGTATAGAAGCTAAAACTTCACCAATATATGCCCCATAGGCAAAAAAGCCGGGTAATCCCATACCTGTAAGCATTTGTTCGATGCCTCCCACTCCGTTCATTAACTTTGACACTCCATGCAAAAGCATTAATATACCTATACTTAAACGTATGATTAGTATACCCAGGTCTGTGTTCTTTTCTAATAGTTTCATATTAGTAACTTATAAATGATGATTATTAAATTGTTAATTACATTTATAGAAACAATCAAAGGTTAAATATGTTCACTCTTATTAAGAATCACTGTTAAATTATTTAGGCAGGACGAATGGAATGGGGAGCAATACATCCATCTTCACTACCTTTCCATTTCTGGTTCCGGGAGTCCATTTAGGCATCTTTTTGATAAGATAAAACGCTTCTTCATTACAATCAATAAATATGCCTTTAAATAGTTTTATATTTGTTATTTCACCATCTTCAGTCACTGTGATATTATAGAGCACCCGCCCTTCTATTTTCATTTGAATAGCCCGTTTAGGATATTTCATATTCACTTTTAGAAACTCATCCAACGCCTCCTGCCCTCCGGGAAACTCCGGGGATTTTATTTCCACCGAATCTTTTTTAACCACTATTTTATTAGATGAGGATTTTTCAACACTAACGTTTTCTTTTTCTGCCAATGCAGCCTCCTGCTCTTTCTTAGCCTCTTCTTTCAGTCTTTCCTTCAATTCATTGTTCAATGCGAAAGACACTGTTAGCTTTATCCCAGTATCAGATTCATCAGCAGGAACAGCACCCCATTCCGGCATTTTCTCTATTGCTGCTACCACTTCATCATCAGCTAAAGGGTCAAAGCCTCTGAGTATTTCTATATCCGTGGCTTTTCCGCCTTTCCCAATCCTGAATTTTAGATTCACCTCACCTTCCATATCTATATCAACCAACAGAAGAGGGTATTTTAGATTTTCCTCAAAATATTTTCTGAAGCCATTCTCTCCTCCTTGAAAATAACGGTTAATAAATGAGTTATCTCCCATTTTCGGATGTTCTATATTTACAGAGATACCACTATTGTTTTGTGCGGAAAGCAAGACAGTACTTATAGTGAAAGTTATAAGTAATAGTAAAATTTTATTCATTATATTTAGTATCGTTTTTATCTGTCGTTATCACCATATGATCTATTGAATTACAATCAACAAATATATACAAAATTAACAATATCGCCAGAATCATTATTGTTGCTTAATAGCTTTTAATTTATTATAAAGATTTTATTTGTTTTCATTTTAGTTATGAAAATGCATTGCCTTGAACTATTGAAGATATATCTTTGTTCTCATAAATAATAGATATCTCAACATGAAACTTATCCTTTTATCATCAATTGCCTCATTATTATTGTTTTTACCGGCTTGTCAGTCATTAAAACAAAACCAAACGATAAAACCCGAAAAATGGTTTAATGTAGCCATAGCTGAGGATGTAGAAATATATACCGACACAGCCAGTATCAGACATGAAGGGGCGGTAGCCTATGCCCGCGAAAAACGGGTGTTTATAACTCCTGAAAGCAGAAAGATATATGTAGATAAAATCAGGAGTGAATATGAGAAGATGGGTAAACCTGAGAAGGTGGAAAAATGGAGCGATTTTAGCTATTGTATCTATGAATGTATGTATGAATGCACGAATAAGCGCTTCAAGATTCTATCTGTAGAAGACTATGACTCTACCGGAAAACTCATAATAAAAACTAAGCCGTCTAAAAAAATTGAAAGATGGTTGGACGTAGAAACCGAAACAGTGGGAGATTACACTTTCTTCTTCGTATGTGACTATGAGTGAGGTAGGAATTACAGAAAGAAAATTTGTATCTTTGTAGTCGAATTAGTTACTTAACAGAACATGCTGGCTATAACTGTATCTTGGATTGCTATTTTAGTAGTGTTCCTTTCTTTTGGAGATTTTCTTATATCGGCATATAACAAACTTTGCAAACGGGATGAACAATATGGATTGACCGACACTTTCCTTTTAGGGATGTGTGCGGTGCTGGTTCCGTTATCTGTCAGTTCATTCTGGCTACCTGCCAACCAATATATCCTCTTTGCTTTTTTATTATTAAGTCTGGCTTACTGGATAATAAGGAAATCCCATTTATATCATAAACTGAGACAAATAAAAGATAATCTCAAGAAGTTATCTCTTTTCCATTGTGTTACCTTTGCAATACCTATACTGGGATTGATGGTCGCAATACTATGGCAGGTAGGAGTATTTGATTCCCTTTATTACCATCAGCAGAATATAAGATGGAATGAAGAATATGGCATCGTTCCCGGATTGGGAAACATAGAACACCGGTTTGGATTCAACTCTAATTATCTATTGCTATCTCCGGTTTTTGGTTTCAGATTCTTATTTGGAGAAACTGTATACGCTTTGCAGGTATTGGTACTCGTATCAGTCATGTGCTGGATTATAAAAGAAGTTATTACTTCAGGCTATGAAATAAAAAGGATAGCCCTATTACTTGTTTTTACCAGTTATATCTTCACTTTCGGATACACACTTACCGCATCATCTACCGATTCGATACCGAATGTGATAGCGTTTTATCTTATTGCAAAACTACTCCTATATCCGGAAACATTAAAGACTAAATATCTTTTCTTATTTTTCGTCCCGGTATCTTTGCTGACATTCAAGATATCGATAGCCCCTATTTGTCTCATATCTCTCATAATACTCATATCTCTATTACGGCAAAAGAATATATCAGTTATTGTTTCTTTAATATCTGTGTCTGTGCTGATAACCGGGCTATGGCTGGCAAGAAATGTGATTATAACAGGTTATCTGATATTTCCCTTACATGAAATTGATGTATTCGCTGTGGACTGGAAAATCCCTGTATCGATAGCTATAGAAGAAAAAGACTTTATTTATTCCTGTGGTATCCGTTCTTTCGGCGATATGACTTGGAGGATAAAGAACTGGGAATGGACTGCCTATGCCATAACAGAATGGTTTACCTATTTCTCGTTCTTCTCAGCTATTATTTTGCTGCCTGTTATTACATTATACAGTACAGTTGTAAAAAAGTATGTAAACAAAACAGCTTATCTGATCTTTCTGATTTTAGCACTAATCTTAATCCTTTGGTATACAGGAGGGCCTGATCCCCGGTTTATAGGAGGCGTGTTGTTTGCTACTATCTATTATATTATTTTCGTTGTTCTGTCTACTAGGGAAGAAAAGCATTTTCGCAGGATCGGAATAGCTGCTCTTACCCTGTTTACCTGCATGATGGGGTATTGGGCTATAAGCCGTACAAAAAACTTTACAGCAATGTATAATATACAGGCTCATCCTAAGTCGCCCTCTGTAAGGACTGCATACGATGTTCTTATAAAACAATATCCGTACAAAGAGTCGCTAAAATCGATGGGATTCTTTGTCGATGATTTCAAACCATATACATTCGATAACGGCAGCGTGATATATATCAGCCGTTCGCCGCAAATACCCCTCGGACAACTATTTGTGTGTTTTGAGTCTCCATTTCCTTGTACTGTGCGGAAAGACGACAAAAATTCAAAATATCTGGATGTTTCTGAAATTGAGACACGTGGTCTATCCCTGCAAGATGGTTTCAGAGTAAAATAACAGTAGGAATTATTCTATCTTCTTACCAAAAGGCACCAAGGCCAGATGTATGAGTTTGAAGTGCTGTTTTCCGAATGGTATTCCGACAATCGTAATGCAAAATATTACACCCCACAGCAAATGAGTGAGAGCTATCCAGAATCCGCCGATAATAATCCAGATGATATTCATTACCAAATTGAGGCATCCCCACGATTCTTCAATGGTGGTCACTTTACTGCCAAAAGGCCATAGGGCAAGGATACCCATCTTAAATGATTGTATACCGAAAGGAATGCCTATAATTGTAAGCATCATTACAAAGCCTGCAATAAAATACTCCAGAGCGATCATAAATCCGCCGAAAACCACCCATATTATATTTCCTAATGTTTTCATCTGTATCTTATTCTAGTTTGATGACAAATATAGAGAAAGAAGTCACAGTCTACTCAAATTTTGTGTGAATATTTTTCTATATTTGCATAATACAATTTAGATACCCATGAAACACCTATTCTCATTATTTATTATAACAACTATATATCTTTTTGCTGCCTGTACTCCCTATAACAGTAACGAAGCAAACATAAGAATGATACAGGGTACCTGGTTGCTACAGGATGTGGAACATTCGGTTCTTGATACTGTGACCGTGGATTATAACGAAGAGCGCACATATCTGATATTTAAAGGATCGGATTGTATACAATACATGCCCGACCTGCAAGATACCTTGAAGTTTACATTCGCTATCCGCGATTACAAGTTAATTTTATTCAGAGACAGCCTCATATTGAATACGTTACACATAGATACACTCACAAACGAATCGTTGATTCTCTCTCACGAAAAAAGTGAACGTGTATATAAAAGAATACAGGAGTAAAGTTACCCCTGTATCATTTATTTAAAATATTCTATTTTGGCTGCGGTGGAAAGTAATCGTCGTCTTCCCGAACCAGTAACATCTCTGTTTTAGTTACTACGCGTACATCGTTATCATAACGTGATTCTTTCAAATCTATATAAGAATCTTTTCCATTCCATTGTCGTGGCTTGGTAAACCATATATAGATACTTACATCTTCTATTATCGTTTTTCCACTGGCATCTTTTTTTTCTACGCTATAGAAATAGTTGATCAAATCATCTACAAGAATAAGAGGACAATCTAGATAACCCCATTCTTTTTTATTATAATTCCATGTCCTTATTTGCACTGCTTTGTCTCCATCTTTATCCCGATAGAATTTATAAGTTTGCATACTTAATGTATCTGTTATTAAGTCTGAATACTTATTTTGTAAGCTACCGTCGTAATACAAAGAATAACTTTGTATGTGCCATAATCCTTTGCACAAGTCATCGTAATCTATCATTACTTTTGCAGGAGTAACACCCACTGTGGTAGTCGGGGCGGTTTCCATATTACGAAGTCTCCGTGAGTCGGTTATCTTATATTTTACATTATTGGCCTTGGACACACCCGTATATATATTGGCTATGGTTAATGTAGTATTGGTAGGCTTAAAGTCCCATACTTTAAAGTAAGTATTGATAGTAGAATCCTCTCCATTCTTATCTTTTACTGTTCCATCAAGTTTGATCGTATCTTTTCCCAATATTTTATAATCAATTTCATATATAAGGTCACCTACAGCATTGTAGTCCTGAATCTTGTATTCCCCTTTTGAATTCTTATAAAATCTGGTTTTGAAACCATCATAATCAATATTCCTCAACCCTCCATATGATGAAGGTTGTGTATCATAATTAGCTATAATCTGTTTCTCTGAATAGTAAGTCTCCCATGTACCGATAATAGCATCAGCAGTAAGGCCCTCCACTTCGGTAACAGGAGGCGTTGGCTTAGGAGGTTCGTCATTATTATTAGAACAACTGTATAAGCCTAAGAGGAATAATATGGATATATATAATAAGTTCTTTTTCATTGTTTCGCAGAATTGCATACTGTTTGTATTAAGTTTACAAAGATATGATATTTTGGGTATACAAAAGCTTTCTGTGCTGTTTTTTGATGTTAACATTTACTGATATTGCTTAAACGGAGAAAATCCAGAAATATTTTATCTTCCCAAAACCATTTTATATTCATAATCATAGTCCTTTACCAAGACAGTCATTTCGTTCTCGTGATGCGATAAAATTTGCATAACCAATTTCTTAGCCTTTTGCTGTGATGCGTTGCGGCGCGCGTAGTCCCGGTAATGAATAGTAACTATATCTTCCTCTACAGTGTAACGTCCTGCTACATTAAACAATATCACGCCTTCTGAGGCTTCACCTTTATAGAATATCATATTATCTTTAAATATATATGTATCAGGATATTCCATAATTTCTTTTATGCTGTCTCCATCTATGCGTTTAGTCTCCACCCAACGCCCAACAATGCGACCCTTTGAC
>JAITVH010000144.1 GCA_031285905.1 Prevotella sp. | reverse complement strand
CCCCTGAAATAAGAAAATCCGTTACTGTCAAGACTTTTTAAGTAATAGGTAAAGAATATTGTCGCATTTTCTCTGGTCGCTGTAGGGGCGAAATATCTTTCGCCCGAATAATCAGCGGGCGAAAGATATTTCGCCCCTACAGCGACCAGAGAAAATGCGACAATATTCTTTACCTATTACTTAAAAAGTCTTGACAGTAACGGATTTTCTTATTTCAGGGGTAACTGTAAATATGCGGTTTTGCATACCATCCCATGCTTCGATAGTAATGGTATTGTCATCTTTACCATTTACATATTTACGGAAGTCATACAGATAGGAAAAATGGGCTACATATTTCGATTTATTCAATTCTTTAACTATGCTTGAGTAAGAATTAGGAGCCCAATACATACAATCAGCATAACCATCAGCATTTGTGAATTTTGTATTTTGATCTCTGTAAACCATTGTTTCTGAAATAAAAGACTTATAGCCTTCAGAAAGAGTTTCTTTTGTATGATTGAAACTTCTTCCGTTTATTTTTTTTACTATATATCCCGGACGAATTCCCGATGTATATGCTGGTGATTCCACATCGACATCGCTTATGGTTATAAGGTCGTCTGCATTGAAGTAGAGGCCTGTATAGTTATATCTGCTAAATTCTATTCTGTATTCAGCTTCCACTTTAGATGTTGTGAATGGAAATTGCTTCAACATCATAGGCGTATGCAATCTGACATATTCCCTTAAAGGCAGATCTGCCGACATGCAATCCTTTATACTACAATCCCATATCTGAGTTAGCTCTTTATCATTGATATATTTACGGTCATAAAAGCTAAAGCCGTATTCAGCAATAAACTGCCCTGTTGCTTCCAGATTTGAGTTCTCGGGATCAATAATTGGTACACGCACCATTTGTTCATTCTCTGCATCATATCTCCAGGACGGAGTAATTGTGCTGTTTTCCTTATATTTAGGATTAGGCTCATAACTATAATACGCTTGGACAACAATATCAGGATCATCAGTATCCCGAACCAACCCCTTGGCATTCAGATCTTTCTCCAGAAGTTCTATTATATGAGCGTCCACATCTGTCGTCCCGTCTTCATCCTTATAAAAATCGTAGGTATGATAGTCTGTATAATCAGTTTCGGGCCGTGGCTGAACATGTATCGGAAGTTTCAGCTTACGCTGGTTTGTATCTTCCAGGCTATAAAACGAAAATATATTAGCCAACGCAGCTTCACTGACCGCATTAATAGCAATACATTTACGATATAGTGTATACTCCTTAAAATAAGTATTCATATTACGTATCGTAAAGTTTACCTCAGGAGCATACATATCCCCGAACAACCAGTCTGCAATAGTCTGGTTATCTCTCAGGAAAGTCGCTTTATCATTGATTTCCATTATTATATCATCTACCTTGATCCCGGCTTTTTCGGCAGGAGAATGAGGTTCTACTGCTGTTATGATCAGTTCACCGAATCCCCAATTCTGGTTATTACTGACATCGAAAGTGATTCCGAAGTAACAACTTTTATCATATCCTTGCGAGTGGATATTAATAGAAAACAGGAGCAATAATAAGCAATAATAGAAATTCTTTTTCATGATTTAAACCTGTTGATAGATTTTGTGCGCAAATATAGGATTTTTTTACAAAATATTTGCTTTTTAAACAATCGCTTTATTATTGAAAATCTTATTGATTATTAAAACATATTTATTTCTAAAATGTTAATTTTATATTACATATAAAAAGAACTGCAAAATGAAGAATACGGATCATATACCAGCCAATATATTGCAGAAGCTTTTAACAGCACAACGCAATGAAGTGACACAATCATTAGTTTATCAAAAAATAGCTTCAGCCATAAAAGACGAGGAAAATAAAAAAATAATAAATAAAATAGCCGAACAGGAAGCTTACCATGCCAAAGTATGGGAATCATACACAAATCAGGATGTAAAGCCTAAAAAACATAAAGTATGGTTCTATGCGGTGGTCATACGACTATTTGGCCTTACTTTCGGTATAAAACTAATGGAAAAGGGAGAGCGGAATGCTGTAATAGATTATAATAAACTATCTGGGGTAGTACCCGAAGCCAAAGACATTCAAAAAGATGAAGAAGAACATGAGGCACAACTGATCGCCATGATCAAAGATAAACCATTAGACTATCTTGGCTCTATTGTACTCGGGTTAAATGATGCTTTAGTAGAGCTAACAGGTGTACTCGCCGGACTTACCTTTGGCTTACAGAATGCTACTATCATTGCTTCTGTAGGTATCATAACCGGCGTTTCGGCAGCTTTCTCAATGGCCGGGTCTGAGTACCTTTCCACTAAGACAGATGGTGATGGTAAAGTAAAACCCCTTACTGCCTCAATATATACAGGTATAGCTTATATATTTACGGTGATAGCCCTGATACTTCCTTATTTATTACTTTCTAATGTTTATCTCGCTTTAGGAATAACGATTGCTATTGCAATAACAATTATAGCGATCTTCAATTTCTATGCATCCATAGCTAAAGATTATTCATTCAAATCCCGCTTCGGGGAAATGGTGGCTATCAGTCTGGGAGTTGCATTCATAAGTTTCATCATTGGGTTAGTCGTAAAAGAAGTATTTAATATCGAAGTATAATTGTCAAAACATTATTTCAATAATAAATGCGTAACTTTGCATCATTATTAATCAGATAAATAATTAAAGCAGACAAACTATGTTTTCAGGTATAGTAGAAGAAGCAGCAACTGTAGTTTCGCTGAGAAAAGAAGCTGAGAATTTACACATTACAATGAGTTGTTCATTCACTCATGAGTTGAAAATCGACCAAAGTGTTTCTCACAATGGCGTATGCCTGACTGTGGTAAACATCGACAATAATAATTATACGGTTACGGCTATCAAAGAAACGCTGGAACGTAGTAATCTTGGGCTATTGAAAGTTAGCGATAAAGTCAATCTTGAGCGTAGCATGTTGATGAACGGCCGACTTGACGGACATATTGTACAAGGACACGTTGACCAGACTGCGAAATGCCTGGAAGTAAGGGAAGCAGATGGTAGCTGGTATTTCAAATTTGAATATGAATTCGATCGGGAGATGGCTAAAAAAGGCTATCTCACTGTAGATAAAGGCTCAGTTACAGTAAACGGTGTCAGCCTGACAGTTGTAGTGCCTACCAATAATTCGTTCGAAGTGGCAATTATACCTTACACATATGAGCATACTAACTTCCACCAAATAAAGGCCGGAAGCATTGTCAATATCGAATTTGATATTATCGGCAAATATATCAGCCGCATTACTCAGCTATAAAATTATGGGGAAAGAAGAATTCTATGATTTGGTGCAAAAACGTCAAAGTACCCGTGCATTCGACACATCACGTTTAGTAGATAGAGAAACTATTAGCCGCATATTGGATGCTGCGCGGTTATCCCCTTCGGCATGTAATGCACAGCCATGGCATTTTATTGTGGTAGATGAACCTGAATTGAAAAATAAAGTAGCTGATGCTGCCTCAGCGCGTTTACTGGGAATGAACCACTTCACAAAACAGGCACCTGTACACATCATCGTAGTAGAAGAAAAAGTAAATATAAGTTCGGGAATTGGCGGAATAGTAAAAGATAAACACTTTGCCTTTCTTGATATCGGCATTGCCACTGCACATATTTGCCTCGCAGCCGAAGCCGAGGGGCTGGGCAGTTGTATTCTCGGTTGGTTTGCCGAATCGAAGATGAAGAAATTTCTCAATATCCCTGAAAACAGGCGTGTGGTTCTTGATATTATTATCGGTTATCCGGCGCAACCTTTACGCGAAAAGAAAAGGAAATCAGCAGAGGAAATCATATCATTCAACACTTATAAATAAGCGGACATGAAGATTAAATATTGGGTTTATCTGGCCATTTTCCTGGTAGCAACTATATGGTCGGGTATTGGCGCTTATGAAGCCGGACTATGGTTTCTCGAAGCCGGGATGTGCCTTGTCGGGGTAGCTATCTTAATAGCGACATTCAAACGTTTCAAATTTACGGATATGACTTACTTTTTTATTCTGGTTCATATTCTTATTCTCTTGGTCGGAGCACATTATTCGTATGCAAGGGTTCCACTCTTTGACTGGATACGCGAAGTCTTTGATCAGAGCCGAAATAATTATGATAAAGTGGGACATTTTGCCCAGGGGTTTATTCCTGCCATGATTGCGCGTGAATTACTCATTCGACTTGAAGTCATCCGGAAGAAATCATGGATACCATTCCTTGTCATTTGTATCTGTCTGGCTATAAGTGCTTTTTACGAATTGATCGAATGGTGGGTAGCTGTTTTATCAAAGGATGGTGCGGAAGATTTCCTCGGCATGCAGGGCTACGAATGGGATACCCAGTCCGATATGTTTTTTGCCATGATAGGAGCAATTTGTATGTTACTGTTTTTCTCCGGATGGCAGAATAAACAAATTCAAAAATTAGATAGTATAGAATCCGATAAATAACTGTAATGACTCTTTCACAAAAGCAACAAGGCAACCTTATTATGCTTGTTGTAATGACCATATTTGGTCTGAATATTCCTGTAAATAAGTATTTCTATGAGAGCGGATTGCTCACCCCACAAGCAATGACGATGTTGCGTATGGGGTTTGCTGCCATAGCATTCTGGCTGGTATCGTTTCTCATGCCAAAGGAGAAAGTAGAGAAAAAAGATATGCTCATCTTATTGGTGGGAGGGCTAAGCGGTATGCTTATCAACCAGAGCCTTTTTGCATTTGGACTGGGACATACTTCTACAGTGGATGCCTCTATTATAACGACCAGTAGTCCTCTGTTTGCTATGATCTTAGCTGCACTGATACTCAAAGAACCTATTACTATAAAAAAATTCGGTGGTGTTATTCTCGGTGGAGCCGGCGCTATCTTCCTGGTATATACCAGTACAAGCAATGTAAATGTGGAACAAAATAATAATCTGATAGGCGATCTGGCAGTATTGTGCGCACAATTATTTTATTCTTTTTACATTGTAATTACGCGTCCGCTGTCGACTAAATACTCACCTATAACAATGATGAAATGGATGTTCCTGTTTTCAGCGGTGATTAACTTACCATATGGCACCCCTTATGTGATAGAAGCAAAGATGTTTCATCAACCGGATTTTTTGCCATATATATTACTCTCTTTCACGTTGCTGGGAGCTACTTTCTTTACGTATATGATGATTCCTCTGGCACAAAGAAGAATAAGACCGACCACCATATCTATGTATAACAATATGCAGCCTCTGATAGCATCATCAATAGCTATCTTTATGGGAATGGACAGGTTTACAATAGAAAAATTGCTTGCCGCCCTTCTTATTTTTGGAGGGGTTTATCTGGTAACAATAAGTAAATCAAAAGCAGACTTGGAGGCAGAAAAAGCAAGTTTTGAAAAATAAAATGTAATTTTGTCTTTTAGATTTTGATTTAGAGAAAGATGAGAACAATAAAAATAGTATTCTTCCTGCTTTTATTCCCATTAGTGTGTTCCGCCCAGTTTATAGGGATAGGGGCTCAGTACGCCGATGCAAAGGATAAGGGTAATGATTTTCAGTTCGCGGCAAGTGCCTCATACCCTACCTGGCATAAAAAGAATCCGTTGAATTCTTTCATTTCCAGCGGAATCGATTATACAGGGGGAAGCTCTCCTGTAGCAGGTCTGAATCTTAAACCTATTCAGTTGACAAGTTTCATAAGCGAATCATTATTCAATGAGAATAAAGCGACAATACTTGTGGGCTGTGACGCCGGTTACCTGTTCAATTTCAGACATGGTAAAGACGGGATTGTAATAACCCCGAATGTTTACTTTGATTACAAGTTCTTCTTTGTAAAAGCAGGTTATGACTTTAATGTTACAGGAGGTGAACAACAATTTTTTGTCAGGGCCGGATTCTGTTTGGGGATGGGTACTATAAAATCTTTTGTCAAGACACGGATTTGGTAAGATCTGTAAATATTTAAGCAAATGAGAATAATCTATGATATATTTTCTATAACTGTTGTAGGGGCGAATAAACATTCGCCTGCCTCAAGTAACGGGTGAATGTTTATTCGCCCCTACAAATCAAAATAAATCAATAAATATTTTATACTATTTTAATGAAAATAGCAGCATTGGTATCGGGAGGGGTAGATAGTTCGGTAGTGGTACACCAGCTAAAGGAACAAGGATATGACCCTACGATATTTTATATACGTATCGGTATGGAAGATGAGCAGGGATATATCGATTGCCCTGCCGAAGAAGATATTGAAATTACAACCTATATCGCCAAAAAATACGGTTGTAAAATGGAGATTGTATCTCTGCATGAAGAATATTGGGAGAATGTGGTAAGTTACACCATCGAAGCTGTAAAGCGTGGACTGACGCCAAATCCCGATATGATGTGCAATAAGATGATCAAATTCGGGTGCTTTGAGCAAAAATGGGGACACGAATTTGATAAAATAGCAACCGGGCATTATGCAACTACCACCGAAATAAATGATAATATATGGCTTTCTACGGCAAAAGACCATGTAAAAGACCAGACATATTTCCTTGGGCAGATCGATTATTTGCAAATTGCTAAACTGATGTTTCCAATCGGCAACCTGCTGAAAAGCGAAGTTCGGGCTATTGCTGTCCGGCAGAATTTACCCTCGGCACAGCGTAAAGACAGTCAGGGGATTTGTTTCTTAGGTAAAATCAATTACAATGACTTCATCCGCCGTTATTTAGGAGAACAGGATGGGAAAATAGTCGAATTAGAAACAGGTAAAATCATAGGATCGCACAACGGATACTGGTTCCATACCATTGGCCAGCGAAAAGGTTTAGGATTAAGTGGTGGCCCCTGGTTTGTGATAAAGAAGGATGTAGAACAGAACATTGTCTATGTATCTAACGGATACGATCCGGAAACCCAATACGGGAAAGTAGTAAACCTCGCCGGATTTTCTTTTATTACAAAAGACATCTGGGGAGACTTTGAAGGGACAAAAGACATTACATTCAAGATACGCCACACGCCTGAATTTACAAAAGGGCGTATTGAAAAAATAGGAGATATCTACCGTATCAACTCGGATGAAAAAATACAAGGGATTGCGGCCGGACAATTCGGTGTAGTCTACGATACCGAATCGAAACTGTGTATTGGTAGCGGAATGATTGTAGAAGAATAAGCATATATAATTTATAATTAACATTATGCACTTTTTTGAAGACCTGACTCAAATAGAGTTTGTTGATGTAATAGAATTCCTTGGAACCATCGCCTTTGCCATAAGCGGTATCCGTCTGGCCTCAGCAAAGCAGTTCGATTGGTTTGGGGCATTAGTGGTCGGCTTTGTCACTGCTGTAGGAGGCGGTACGGTACGCGACCTCTTACTGGATGTACCACCTTTCTGGATGCAATCGAGCCGATATATTTTATGTACGGCTTTTGCTTTCGTTATTGTTCTTTTCTTCCGAAAATATCTAGTTCATCTCAATAATACCATATTCTGGTTTGACTGCATCGGACTCGGACTATTTGTTGTCGTAGGGTATGAGAAAGCACTTGCACTCGATTACCATGTATGGGTATGTGTTGCCATGGCTACTGTTACAGGTATTGTGGGAGGAATGATCCGCGATATACTAATCAATGAAATACCTATTGTATTCACACAGGAATTATATGCCATAGCCTGCATATTAGGAGGTGTATTATTCAGTATTCTCTATTATTTGAATGTCGATTTGGTAGTGATAGAAATTTCTACTGCCATCTTTGTTGTAATAATAAGGGTTTTAGCTACCCGGTATCATTTGAAATTACCTACGTTAAAGGGTGAGGATTAATAAGTGATTCAGCAATCATTGGAAGTGCTTAATTCTTTGGCAGATATAATATAATAAGTCGAAATAAGTTATATTTGTATGATCATTTATTTTTTTATTTTGAATTTATCTATAGTATATTAATGAGCCGATGTGCTGATATGCCAATGGAATAAAAATAAAAAAGATCTTTGAATAAATTGAGTGAAAAGTGTAACCTTTGTTACCTTTTAGTTAAAACTGGAACTGTCATGCTGAGGAACGAAGCATCTCGTTTGGATGTAAGGAGATCCTTCCTATCGTCAGGATGACAGCCACAAGCCACAGAAGTGGAGTATATGTAAAGAGAAATAAAAAAGTTATAAAGTGTCACCTTTGTCACCTTTTAGTTAAAAAAAATGAGCTTAGGCTACTTATATATATGATTAACAGATAAATATATTGAAAAGATACATTTACTATATTATTACATTCATATTCGGAATATTGTTTATCCTTTCGTGTAAGACTGTAAAACTCGAGGATGCAGACAAGAAGTTTGCACAGGGAGAGTATTTCGATGCTGCCGATATGTATCGGAGGATATACCGGAAGACCTCTCCTAAAAAAAGAGAACTGAGGGGAGAAATAGCATTGAAAATGGCGGAAAGTTATAGGTTAGTAAACTATCCTGTCAGAGCCAATGCCGCTTATGCCAACGCTGTTAGGTATAATGTGGATGACAGCACATTAACGTTGCAATATGCCAGGTCGCTTCACAAAGCCGGGGAATATAAGCAAGCCGCAACATATTACACTGAATTTTTAAAGCTATTCCCGACTAATAAGTTCGCTCAGAATGGATTAGAGGGGATCAAGGTAGCCCCCACATGGAAAGCCAAGCCGACAAAATATACCGTAAAACGAATGGAGTTATTCAACTCCAACAGAGGAGAGTTCAGCCCTATGCTATTGTCTCGCGATTATGACCAAATCTTCTTCTCATCGAACAGAAAAGAAGCCATAGGCGACACCATTAGCGGAATAACGGGAGCCAAGCTGAATGATATCTTTATGGCACGCAAAGATGAAAATGGTAACTGGATGAAACCTGAGCCTCTGCAATCGGCTGTAAATACATCTTCTGACGAGGGAACTCCATATTTTTCAGTAGACGGCTCCTCTATGTATTATACACATACCCCGATTGTGGATTCACTAAGTAGTTCCTACCCTTCCATATATGTATCACGACGTTCGGGCGGTTCATGGGGAACAGGGGCTAAAATAGATATAAACAGGAGGGACTCTACCAGTGTGTTTGCTCATCCGGCTATCAATTTTACCGGAGATGTCTTGTATTTTGTATCTGATATGCCGGGAGGATACGGAGGAAAAGATATCTGGCGTGCTGAATTGGTCGGTGACCTGATAGGCTCGATCGAAAACTTAGGGCCTGATATTAATACAGCCGGAGATGAAATGTTCCCTTATCTGCGAAATGACTCTACCCTCTACTTCGCTTCTGACGGACACGTAGGTATGGGAGGACTGGATATTTATAAGGCAGATTATAATTCAAAGACTAAGCGGTGGTCAATTGAGAACATGAAATTCCCAATTAACTCTCAGGCTGATGATTTCGGAATCACTTTTCAGGGTGAAAAAGAGAGCGGATTCTTCAGTTCAAACAGAGGAGATGAGAAAGGATTCGATCATATCTACTCATTCGAATACCCTGTAATAAGAACAATAATAGAAGGTTATATCGTTGATACTGATGATGAATTTATAACAAATGCCACAATCCGAATAGTAGGCCGCGATGGAACAAACAGAAGATTCCCCGGAAAGAACGATGGAACCTATTCTTTAGATGCTAATCAAGGTGTGGACTATGTATTCCTGGCCAATGCCGAAAATCATCTGAACACAAAGATGTTATTAAAGACTGTAGAGATGGATAAGGATTCGACCTATTTTGTCGATTTTATATTAACGCCTATCAATAAACCTGTAGTGTTGGAGAACATCTTTTTCGACTTCGATAAGGCAACTTTACGTCCCGAATCGAAAGAGGAACTGGATGGGTTGATAGACCTGTTGAATCTAAATCCTAATGTAACCATAGAATTATCAGCGCATACCGACCGAAAAGGAAGTGAACAATATAATATAGCCTTGTCGCAGCGACGGGCACAATCAGTCGTTGACTATCTGATAGCAGGGGGAATCTTGAAAGACCGCCTGACTGCTGTCGGAAAAGGGAAATCAGAACCTAAAACCGTTACGAGAGGTATAAAGAAGAAATATGACTTTCTGGAAGAAGGGCAAGCCTTAACGGAAAGCTTTATAGAGCAATTGCCTACCGAACAACAGGATATAGCGGATCAGGTAAATCGCCGGACTGAATTTAAGGTACTCAGTGTAACATATAATCTGGAATAAATGAAAAAGGGTATTATCATCATATTATCTTATTTATCAGCTTTTATCTCTTTACATGCGCAAGAGCTGAATGCAAAGCTTACACTCAATTCCCAGAAAGTACAATCTGCCAACAAAGAATTGATATCTGATCTGGAAAGATCTATCAATCAATTACTAAACGAACAGAAATGGACAGACCAAACCTTTTCAAGAAGTGAGAAAATAGATTGTGCCATTGCTATTACCATAAACGAGATAATGACCGATAATACTTTCACGGCTGAGATTCAAGTCTCGTCAAGGCGGCCTGTTTATAACTCAACGTATATCACATCTTTACTAAACTACAGAGATACTCAGTTTGAATTCTCTTATATGCAGGGGCAATCTCTTATCTATAGCGATATGAATACCCTTGATAACCTTGTGGCTATAATCGCTTACTATGCTTATATAATTATCGGGTTCGATTTTGACTCGTTCTCACAAAACGGAGGCAGGCCATATTTCGAAAAGGCTATGAACATAGCAAATATGGCTCAATCGCTAAATACGAGGGGGTGGGAACCTTTTTCAGGGAAGAACAGCAGCAGGTACGATCTCGCAATGGCCTTAACAGAACAAAGCTCCAACGATTTCCATTTAATGTGGTATACTTACCATCGTCTGGGCCTGGATGAGATGTCTGCTAATGCTTCGCGCGGACGAATCAGGATTATGGAATCGATAAAAGAGATCCAAAAGCTCCATTCAAGCCGACCAAATTCACCTTTACTATCACTTATTGCAGAAGCCAAAGTAGAAGAGATTGTTAAGATATGCTCTGAAGCTACAACAGAAGAGAAACAGGAAATGAGGAAGTTACTATCTCAATTGTTTCCTACTAAGGGAGGTTATATCAATAACTTAAAATAAAGACTATTTACAAAGTAAGAGCAATTCTTCTATATAAGCGCTATCCGCACCCAGCTCTTTTGCTTTCTGAAAATCCTCTTTGGCATAACGCTTTTCATATTGGGCCAGTCTTAATTTCCCTTTCAGGATATAAATGGAGGAATGATTCAAACCCAGTTCCAAGGCCTTATTGATATCACTGTTAGCTTTACCCAGATTGTTCAACTCCATATAGCATTCAGCCCGATTGAAGTACAGATCAGCATTTGAGTTGTATCTATAAATCAGATCACTATAAAGCTCTTCGGCTTCCTTCCATTCTTTCCTCCTTTTCATTATGGATGCTACCCCCATCTTCCCAAAGAGGTTTTGAGGAGAGATATTCACTATCTTTTCAAAGTCTTCCTCTGCCGAAAATATGTCCTTATTACTTAAATATATCAGTCCTCTGCGATATAACGCCTCAAGATCCTCTGTATTATTCAGTAGTATAATATTATAATCCTTCATTGCATCATCAAACCTGTCCATCTCACAATATAGAGCAGCTCTGTTATGGCGGATAAAAGCATTGTCAGGATACTTTTCCACAGCCACATCATACGAAATAAGGGCTTCTTCCTGTTTTCCGAGATTACGTTGTATGGTTCCCAGATTAACCATCAACATCGTATTATTGGGATTCGACGGTTCTTTTCTTAAGGCTGCCTTTATAGTTTCCTCGGCAGCTACATAGTCTTCTTCATCAATCAGAGCCATCGCTTTGTTTACTATATCAAGATAGGTTTGCGCTGATAGCAGCAGACTACAGGCTAGTAATAGAAGTAAAGTAAATATTCTTTTCATTAACAGATAAGTGTGTGATAAATCAAATACAAATTTAGTTCTATAAACTTGATTATAGACGATATATTGCTTAAAAAGCCATAAAAGAAACTATTGATTTGAAAAGTTATGTAAAAGGATATCTAAAATCAGAACGCATACCCTACTGCTATATGCCATGCTGTATTTTCCTTAAAGTCCAAAGGCTTACCTATAGGCCAACGTCTAACATTCGGATCATCGGACGGATTGTATGCCTTCCATCCACAATCGAGCCTAAGAAGCACAAAGTCAAAATCAAGCCGAAGCCCCAATCCCCAAGCTACAGCAATTTCTTTATAGAACTTATTGAATTTAAATCGCCCTCTCTCTTGTTTCTCGTCATCACTTATAGTCCATATATTACCCGCATCTATAAAAGCTCCCATTTCCAGCAACCAGAACAATTTAGTACGGAGTTCTATACTTGCATCCAGACGAATATCTCCTGAGTGATAATAGAAATTATCCGTGTCGCTACTATCCGATGCCTCACTTTCATCGAAGAAATAAGCTCCCGGCCCCAACTCCCTGATTCCCCACCCTCTGACGCTATTAGCTCCACCAGAAAAGAATCGTTTTTGAATTGGTATCTGCTGGTTGTTTCCATATGGGAAGGCGATTCCTCCCCCGGTACGCCAGGCAAAAGAGTTTCTTTCATCTATCTGATATGTTTTGCTATAGTCGACTGTACCTCTCACATATTGGGCATAATTAGTCCCAAATATCTGTTTCGAACCCATTGAATCTGGTTTAGCATCAGCAATTAATGCAGCTAATGACAATAAGTTACCTGCTGTTTCGATAGAAGCCCGTAACGAATATATCGGACGACCCCGCCTGCTGGGGCTGGCCACATTCGACCGGGAGAAAGTATACCCTGTGCTCAATATGAAATGATCCGTAAAGCTATAGTAGCGAGCAGCCGTAGATAGCTTTTCATAAAAATCTATTTCTGAAGCACTCTGTGGTGGTGGTAAATGAATATAACTGATATCGAATAAATCAAATATATGTCTGTTAAGTGATGACCTCCTATCCTGCCAAATATACTTAACTCCTGCTGATAGTACTGTACGTGTAAAATATTTCGGCCTTCTCTGATAGGTATAACTACTATTAAACTGAGTGGAGGCATGTATCCTCTTCCGAAAGCTTTCTTTCAAAAAAGGAAACATAAAACGAGGAAATGTAAGCGAAGCTTCTCCTCCTATTTCAAAGTAATTTTCGGAGAAACTGGAAAAACTTGGGCTAAGGCTTTCGTATGCTCCCCTTAAACGGACATTGAACAACTCAGATCCCCTGAAAATATTTCTATGTAAATACCCTACTCCTGCACCTACACCAAAAAGCCCTTTGCCTGAATTAGTTCCTTCTATTTCAGCCGACACTCCCTGTTTCTTATCAGGAACACAGGTTATTATACAATGTAAATCTGTAGCTTCCATTCTCCATGAAATATTCACATTCTTAAGGATACGTAACTGAGATAGTGCACTATAAGTCAATGAGGTCATACTTTCATTATACATGTCCCCCGGGGCAATATAGCAACTATTAAGAATTATAAATGGCTTAATATAACCTCCGCGAGGACCAAACATGATAGTATATCCATTCTTTTCATAAACAGAAGTTGGCTTATACTGACTCAAATCTCCGTCTTCCAGTGGATTATAGTCTGCATAAAATGTCACCGATTTTATCCTGTATTGTTGATGCGGACCTTTAATAACCTGTCCATTAGCTCCACTGCGGGTATATGGGTAAATAGATAGATCTAGATCAACTTTGTTATTTTCATCCATCACATCAGCTTCAAAACCAATATACTCTTTATCGAATGAGAAATAACCGAATCTGCGGAATATAGAACTGATTCGTTCCCTTTCCTGATCTAGCATATCAAGGTCGAAGGGCGCATTTTTCTTTACTAAAGAACTCCGGATAAGAATCGTGTCAAATACATGATAAGAAGCAATTCCATCGCTGTCTGAATCTGTTGGTTTTATATATGACATTATTCTTGTCGGCAAAATAGGATCAGACATTATACTATCATTCACCAATACAGTATAGTTATTTATCCGGTAAGGGTCTCCAGCCTTTATATCATACCTCACTTTTGCTTTCTTCTTTGAGAAAGTAACTGAAGGCGTGACTTCTGCATTTAAGTATCCCTTATTAGTCATCAGTCGTTTTAATCCAACTACAGTCTGGTCTACCATTGCACTATCATATATAATGGGAGGATCTCCTGCATTTTGAAGTGTACGATTTATCCACTTCGTAGTATCTCTACCCGAAACATTATATATAAATAGAGGGAGTTTGAAAACCGCGAATGTTTTGTAGTTAGGCTTTTGTTTTATATAGGTCTCCATTTCATAAGCAGGTATCACCTTCTTATCACTCTTTATGGTTGCACTTTGTAGCAAGTATTCGCCCTCAGGTACAAACTTAGTCGTACTGCAAGAGTGAATTATAATTGCAGTAATGATAACTATAAAGAATGAAAACGGTTTATGCCTCATCGGAACCCAACTCAATCGATATTTAGAAATGAACGACAAATTTAGGGTTTTAATTGTTTCTTTTTGTAGTTTTGTTATAAAAAATGATAAGATAACAGAATTGTTCCCTATAATTGGAAAAAGATAATGAGCCTGAGTAAAAACAAATTGAAATACATCCGATCTCTCAAAGAGAAGAAGTACAGAAACGAACATAAGACATTCATTGCTGAAGGTAATAAGCTAGTTAGTGATCTGCTTCCTTATACCAGATGCCAACTATTAGTTGCACTGCCTGAATTTCTCGAAGAGATCGATATCTCTCTGGCAGAAGAAGTAATAGAAGTTAATGCATCTCAGTTAGCCCAGGTAAGCCTCTTACAACATCCTCAGCAAGCTCTGGCTGTATTCTATCAACCCCATAATAATCCAAATTCAGACTTTAGCAATGAGTTAATCCTCGCTCTCGATAGTATTCAGGATCCCGGTAATCTAGGTACGATTATACGTTTAGCTGATTGGTATGGTATCAACCATATTTTCTGCTCGCAAGATACTGTCGATTTATACAACCCAAAGGTAGTGCAAGCTACAATGGGAGCTTTAGCCAGAATCAATGTCCATTATGTCGATTTACCCGATTTCTTAAGGCAACATAAGCATATTCCGGTATATGGAACATTCCTTGATGGAGTAAACATGTATGAAGAAAATCTAACCACTAATGGCATCATCATCGTGGGTAATGAAGGTAATGGTATAAGACCTGATATTACAAAATTGATTGACCGGAAATTATATATACCAAACTACCCTATAGGAAGCCATACATCAGAATCCCTAAACGTCGCCATAGCTACAGCCATCATTTGCGCAGAATTCAGAAGACGTGCTATAAGGTAGCTTTTCGATTAACACATATGCCCAATACCGGCTATCTTCCAAAATGGGGCAAAGACTTAAATAGCCTTCCTCTATTCTTCCATCCCGAAAAACAGGAGGAAAACGTTTTTCCGCCTCTAGATGCCTCCTATATACCTCTCCTTCTTTTGCATAAAAGTCCAGATAAAACCGCCCCCTTGAAGAATCAATGATATAGTTCTCCCGTAATTTTAAAGAGAGATACCCCATATTATAGCGCATATTAATCTCTACACATGGATGAAGTTTGTATTCATTTCCATCTTCGTATATCATCATATCCACCCCGATACACCCTTTGTATTTTGAGGCGTATAGTTCGGCTAAAATAGAAGACATTTCTTTTCTTACGGAATATAGCAAGGAGGAAGAGATATCACCAGTCAATTTCGCTTCTATTTCTTCCTGACGCAATATATAATTAAATGTATATGAACCCTTTGCATTTGTATCAAATAAGGAATATCCTGCAAATTCCACTTTCCCTTTACCATCGCAAAGAAACTCCATCGCAAAATCAACCTTCTTATTCACAGCTTTCTCCACAGATACACTTCCTTGCTTCTTCAGTATCCCATGCAGTACTTGCCGCTCCGTACGGGTTAAACCTGATACAGGTAACCATAATAATCCTCTGCCTGAAGATGAATATGGCGCTTTTGCCAACAATTGACTACAACTTGCATTCACAGCCGATTCTATATCATCTAAAGAAGTATAAAATTGTGGCATCAAGTCTGTAGGTATATCTGACATTCTTTTGCATAGTACACTCAAACAGTCTCTGGCAGCCTGTCGACTATTCAGATATAGATATTCATTATCCCACATGGGAGAGTTCAATCTTATATCATATTTTTCAGCTAACTCTTCAAAATAATGAATTGTCTGAGGCGACATTCCCCATACAGAAACCTCCATATCTTCATGATTCACAAGTTCCTCTTTGTCAATCGCTCTAGGCAGATCAGGAAACTGTTTACACAAAAAGTTCAGATAATCCCTTTGTCGCATATCTTCACATAAGACAATATCGCCGTTACTGCCATACCAAGCCGGAAGAAAAGCTAATTCCCTTTGCATAGCAGCTACATTTGCAGGTGCTGTATAATATGGAGATCCGTTGAGTACGGCAGTCTCATGTCCAGGATTAAAATAAAGAATCATCAGATTATATTTTGCACAAAAATATATAATGCTTTTTAAATCTAAAACAAACTTAAACAATAAAAGCCTGTATTTTCCATATCATCTTTCTATACATTTTTCTAGCCACTCGAAAATATATTGATATACTAGTGAATTATTCTTCTCGTTTAATATTTCGTGTCTCATACCGTCATATAGTTTTAAAGTCACATTTGTCATTCCAGCACTCTCAAGCAAGTCCATTGTTTTCTCCACTCCTTTCCCATAATTTCCTACCGGATCTTCTTTTCCCGAAATCAACAAAATTGGCAAATTCTGAGGAAGTTGAGTAGCCCATTTCTTTTTAGTGACTTCGCGTATCACTGAAAAAAGCTCTACAAAAGCACTATTTGTAAATACAAATCCATTCAGCTTATCATTTATGTATTGTTCCACATTATTTTGATTAGTGCTCAACCAGTCAAAATTGGTTTGTGGAGAAGATATATGTTTATTAAAATCTCCGAATGCCAATCTATCCAATAATTTCCCTGGAGCTTTATCACCTCTTATGTCCGACATCAATTTTGCCAGCAAAACGGCTATACCAATAAATGGATTACCATTACCTGTACCCATATAGACCGCACCGGATAAATCATTTCCATACAGAGCAGTATACCTTCGGGATAAATAAGATCCCATGCTATGGCCTAATAGAAAGAGAGGTTTGTCCAGCCATCTATCCTTTGCAATAAGGCTTAGCTTATACATATCATTTACCAGATGTGTCCGACCCATAGACTTGCCAAAATATCCGTAATCTCCCTCTGAATTAACGGAATAACCATGTCCGATGTGGTCATTAGCATAAACAGCAAAGCCTTTTCCAACCATGAAGCGAGCAAAATCATCATACCTGTCTGCATATTCAGCCATACCATGCGCAATTTGTAGAACGGCCTTAACATCCGAATCTATTCTTGGCTGCCAACTAATAGCATGGATTGTATATTCTTCGTTAGAAGACGGATAAGTCATAGTATTTTTCAGTATACTCCCATCCATAGTTTCCATATTCTTTATTTTATCTAAAAAACGTACCCTATTATAATTTGTTCAAATTTAACTAAAAGGTGACAAAGGTGACAGATTTTCAATCTATTTTCCTATTTGTTATAGGGGCGAATTGCATTCGCTCTCTGAATAACCTTTGGGCGAATGCAATTCGCCCCTACAATGCCCATTTTAACTAAAAGGTAACAAACGTAACACTTTTCTATCTATTTTTCAAAGAACACTTTTTCGCTTTCAACTTTCAATTGTCAATTTTCAACTGATTAAAACTATAGATAAATTTCTTTTTATTTCTTAACAACCAAGGCTCAATCCCTTTATATAAGAATAATATTCTCCAATAGACATATTCGTCTATTTTTTGTACCTTTGCAGCCGTTTTGGTTATTAACTATAATAAAGTAAAATGATTACAGTCTCTAATTTAGCTATCCAGTTTGGTAAACGCGTTTTGTTTCAGGATGTAAACCTCAAATTTACAAGTGGTAATTGCTATGGTATTATCGGTGCTAACGGTGCGGGAAAATCAACCTTTCTTAAAATCCTGAGCGGAGAGAAAGATGCAACTAGTGGCGCATTCTCGCTTGCCCCGGGCGAACGTTTGTCTGTACTATCGCAAGATCACTTTGCTTTTGATGACCAAACTGTGATGAACACAGTACTACAGGGACATTCTACTTTATGGGCCATCATGCAGGAAAAAGATGCTTTGTATGCCAAAGAAGACTTTTCTGATGCTGATGGCATCAAAGCCTCGGAACTGGAAGAGAAATTTGCCGAAATGGAAGGCTGGAATGCTGAAAATGATGCGGCCATGCTGCTTAGTGGACTTGGAGTATCCGAAGACCTGCATTATCAGATGATGAAAGATATGAGTGGGAAGCAGAAAGTCCGCATACTACTTGCACGCGCCCTTTTTGGTAATCCTGATAATTTATTACTTGACGAGCCGACTAATGACCTTGACATAGAGACAGTAATGTGGCTTGAAAACTATCTAGCCAATTCTGAAAATACGGTGCTGGTAGTATCCCACGACCGACATTTTCTTGACTCGGTATGTACACATACTGTAGATATTGATTTTGGAAAAGTGACAATGTTTGCTGGGAATTACAGTTTCTGGTACGAATCGAGCCAATTGGCATTGCGTCAGCAACAACAGCAAAACAAGAAAGCCGAAGAAAAGAAGAAAGAGCTGGAAGAGTTTATACGTCGGTTTAGTGCTAATGTAGCCAAATCAAAACAAACAACCAGCCGTAAAAAGATGATTGAGAAGCTTAATATTGAAGAGATTAAGCCATCCTCGCGCAGGTATCCGGGTATTATATTTAGCCCTGATCGCGAACCCGGAAATAAGATACTTGAAGTCAATGGATTAAGTAAGTCTATTGAAGGAAAAGTATTATTTAACAACATTAGCTTCAATATTGAGAAAGATGATAAAGTAGTCTTTTTATCAAAAGATCCCCGTGCTATGACTGCATTCTTTGAGATTATTAACGGATACATACAACCCGATGCAGGAACATTTAGTTGGGGACAAACTATTACCACCGCTTATTTACCACTCGATAACAGTGATTATTTTAAAGAAGACCTTAACCTGATAGACTGGCTGTCCCAGTTTTCTGACGACACCAGCGAAATCTATATAAAAGGATTCCTCGGAAGAATGCTGTTTTCGGGAGAAGAAGTACTCAAAAACACTAAAGTACTCTCCGGAGGAGAGAAAATGAGATGTATGATTGCCCGCATGATGATGAAGAGCGCTAATTGCCTCCTGCTCGATTCCCCAACCAATCATCTCGACTTGGAATCAATTCAAGCCTTCAACAATACATTGATCCAATTTAAGGGAAATGTATTAATGTCATCGCATGACCATGAGTTCATACAAACAGTATGTAACCGTGTAATCGAACTTACGCCTAACGGAACGATTGACAAACTCATGGAATATGATGATTATATTACATCAGAAGACATAAAGGCCCTAAAAGAAAAAATGTACAATAAATAGCCCTTATTAATCCTTTTTTCCAGATTTCAGATTTTCTTCAGATTTATAGCTAAAAACAAAGGTTTGTTTACTTTGTTTTAACACTATATATTCTGGGGATAAGAAAAAATCTGTATATATTTGCAGAATCAAAAGCATTGTGTCCTAAATACACAATTACGCTATCTAATGATTGTAAATAGTCGAAATATTTACAAATAAAATATACAGAGTACAAATTATACATTAAATCATACGCGAAAAAACAATATCAAAGAGGAGTTATTCATTGGGTGTTCTGGGCATTTTATAAACCTTCCGGTAACCTCGTAAGTCTCCTTACTTTTACCGACCTTACAGTTCAAACATTTGCTTGTGAAAGTTGATATTGGGCAATGGGTTATTGGAAAATAGCTCCTCTTAGATATTAAGAATAAATTATACACCAATCTTCTATTTAAATAAAATTAACAAAAATTAATTTAATTATTAAGTTAAAACCAACTACATTTGTTAATAATCAGTTTAGGAGATATAACCCTTATTTTTAACTTTTAATTTTATTCTCATGAAAAAGAACCATTTTTTATTTATTAGTTTATTAATCCTCCTTAGTTTTATCAGTTGTTCGAATGATTATGAGGAGAAAACCATAGATAATAAAGAGAATATTATTAATCAAGACGAGTTGGAAACCGCATTCAACGCTATCAAAGAGTTTTCAGAATTAGATAATAATATGGGTACAAAATCATTCCCTAATAAAGACATGATTATAAAAGATATACAAGTATCAAAATTAGATGTAGACATTAGCAAAAATATAAAGACTAAAAGTTCGGCATCAATACCTGACAATACAGATATTAATATATATACAATATCTTTTAACATTGGAGAGAATCAAGGCTTTGCCATGGCTACAGGCGATGAAAGACTAACAAGAGTTTATGCTTATACAGCAAGTGGATCAATTGAAGATACCATATATAATAAAGGACTGGCAATGACTTTAGCTCAAATACCATATATATGTGAAGAAGATTTATTATTATCATATGATTCTACATTACTAGAGTACGCACAAACAGTAGAACTAGAAGATGATCTTTCAAAAAAGACAAAATCTTCAACATATGTAGGAGATGGCTATTATATAATGATACAGGGGTGTTAATGAAAACTACATGGAGCCAAGATTATCCATATAATGCAAATGTTCCATTTCTATGCCCCAATTATAATAATACATCATATAGAGGTCGTGCGACAGTAGGATGTTCAGCGACAGCGTTAGCTCAAGTCATTGCTTACTTAAATATAAAAAATGATTCTTACGATTTTTCTAAGTATAATCAAACATCACAACCACCTACGGCATATAATAGTGAAGTAGGAAGACTCTTTAAATTTATATGTGATAAAATAGAGATGAATTATGGTTGTGATGGAAGTGGTGCCGATCCGGAAGATTTTGAAGGCACATTGAAATCTTGGAAATGTGGAGTAACTTTAAGTAGTGGGAATATAATATTTAATCAACTAATTAATGAGCTAGTAAGATGGAATGAACCTAGAATAGGAGTTGGTTTTACCTCTTCAACAGGTCACACTTGGGTATGGGACGGTATGAGAGGAACAATGAAACCTACAGGAAATGGTAGCGGACGTGGTTAATAGCATAAGATGAAACAGAAAACTAAAATCATTTTATATTTGTTTAAAATATTATTGAATTCGTGTAATTAAATTAGACTAATTATGAAAACTGCGATTTCTATATTTTTATTTATCATCTTAATGGCAAGTTGCAACTCGGATGATACAGAAGAACCTGGAAAACTTGAGAAAATAGGGTTGGAGAAGAGTGAACTGAATATAAATAACGAAGAACATGAAACCCTGCTCTCTACAAAAAATAATGGTTGGAGCATATTGGAAGTATCAGTAATAATAAATGGAGATACTATCCGAATTGAAAACGAAACATATTTATATACTGATGATGAAGTGCAGGATGTCAGAAGATATAAAGAGATTATGACAGGAGACTGGTTTCAAATAATAAGAAAAGAAAGCAAACTTCTGGAAGTACAAATTTCTAAAAATACATCCGGAATAGAAAGAGAACTGATTATTGAATTAGGGGGAGGGCCTATGATGCCAGAAAGATTAAAAATTAAGCAATCAAAAAATTAGAAGACGAGATTATCATTAAATGAGAACCTCCCGTCTAATGAAGACGGGAGGTTTTTCTTATATCAATCAAGATAAGATAAGTCATTATTCCTCTCCTACTAACATCGAGTCTCTGTAACCCAAAAAGTAAAGAATACCATCTAAACCAACAGTAGATAAAGATTGTTTGGCATTTTCCTTTACCTTTGGCTTTGCATGGAAGGCAATTCCTAGTCCGGCAATACCCAGCATAGGTAGGTCATTTGCACCATCACCTACTGCCACAGTCTGGCGGATATCTACCTTTTCTACCTGTGCAAGCAAACGAAGTAGCTCAGCTTTACGCTTACCATCCACAATATCACCCACATAGTTACCAGTTAATTTACCATTCTCTATTTCCAGTTCGTTGGCATATACATAATCGAATCCGTATTTATCCTTCAGATAATTACCAAAATAGGTAAATCCGCCTGATAATATAGCCAATTTGTAGCCTCCTTTTTTCAATATACGTATCAAGCGTGTCATACCTTCTGTTATAGGCAGATTCTCGGCAATTTCTTTCATTACAGACTCATCAAGTCCCTTTAGTAAAGAAACACGCTTCTTGAAGCTTTCCGAAAAATCTATTTCTCCACGCATAGCAGATTCTGTAATAGCTCTCACTTCCGCCCCTACCCCGGCACGTTCAGCCAGTTCATCAATCACTTCTGTCTGTATCAGGGTAGAATCCATATCGAAGCATACAAGGCGTCTCATACGGCGATACATACTCTCTACCTGAAAAGCAATATCGATTCCCTGTTCATCTGCCAATTGCATAAAATCGTGCTTCAATTGCTGTACATCATCCACCATTCCTCTGATTGCTAATTCTAAACACGAGCGGCTTGGACGTTCATCGGCTTCCAAAGGAATACGCCCGGTAAGACGTATAATTTTCTCTATATTCAGCTTATACTTCTGGCTAATCTCTGCAACTGCTGAGATCTGGGATGGTCTCAAAGTTCGTCCCAACAGAGTAACAATATACCGGTTCTTTGTTCCTTGCAAGCAAACCCATCGATTATAATTTTCTTTACTAAGCGGGGAGAAACGTATTAAAACTCCAAGTTCAGAAGCTTTGAATAATAGCCCCTTGATAACTTCACCCGCATTCACGGCCTCAAACATTATTGCCAGTGATAGTGAGTGATGTATATTTGCCTGACCAATATCCAGTATATTTGCATCATATTCAGCCAATACGGCTGTTAAGGCCGCAGTAACACCAGGCTTGTCTTCTCCAGACAAACTTGCCAATATTATTTCTGATTTTTCCATATTATAAAGGGAAAAGGCTTTAATCTACTTTAGTTAATTGAATCTAAGAGCTTTTTTTCAGCTAATATTACTTTCTCAAAATTGAATTGGGCGATCACCTGTCCTTTCAATTGATTTATGTGATCATTATACAGATTTCCTATACTACCTTCATGGGTATGATGAACCTTCTTATCATGAGTAAAATTACCTTCTTCTATATCCAAGCCCACCTTCTTATAAGCATCCCTGAAAGGCATACCCTCAAGCACCAGGCGGTTCACTTCTTCCACGCTGAAAATTAATTGATACTTAGGATCATCGAGTATGTGTTCATTTATTTTGAGCTCACCAATCATACGGGTAACCATATTCAGGCAGTCACTCATTTCGTGAATAGCAGGAATAAACAGTTCTTTTATAATCTGCAAGTCGCGAAAATAACCCGAAGGAAGATTGTTTATTATCAGTGTGATATCATTAGGTAAAGCCTGAAGTTTATTACACTTGGCTCTGGTGAGTTCAAATATATCAGGATTCTTCTTATGAGGCATAATGCTTGAGCCCGTAGTATATTCATCCGCCAATTTTATGAAACCGAAATTCTGACTGTTGTATAAGCATGCATCATATGATAACTTAGAGAGTGTGCCTGCAATAGAAGCTATGGCAAAAGCAACTGCACGCTCCATCTTTCCTCGTCCCATCTGGGCATATACGACATTATAATCCATTGAGTCGAAACCTAACAGATCGGTGGTCATTTGCCTGTTCAGGGGAAAAGAAGAACCATATCCGGCAGCAGATCCTAACGGATTTCTGTTACATATCCTGTATGCAGCCAACAGCATTTGCAAGTCATCTACCAAACTTTCGGCATAAGCTCCAAACCACAAACCAAACGATGAAGGCATAGCTATTTGCAGATGTGTATAGCCCGGCATCAGCACGTCTTTATACTTTTCGCTTTGAGAAAGAAGAGCATCTATTAATTGAGTGACCTGTTCTGTTAATAGATAGATCTGGTCTCTGGTAAATAACTTTAAGTCGACCAGTACCTGATCGTTACGCGATCTTCCGCTATGTATTTTTTTACCAATATCTCCTAATTTTCTTGTGAGCATCAGTTCCACCTGTGAGTGTACATCCTCAATGCCCTCTTCTATGATAAATTTACCGTTGATTGCCAAATGATATATTCCCTTTAGTTCCTTTAAAAGAACTGAAAGTTCATCTTTGGCAAGCAAACCAATAGATTCCAACATGATAATATGTGCCATAGAGCCAAGTATATCATATGGAGCCAGGTATATATCCATTTCACGATCTTTACCGATCGTATATGTTTCTACATCTTTATTTACCTGAATATTCTTTTCCCAAAGTTTCATTAACTATCCTATTGTTCCTTATCCAATATCTCTTTATAAGGAAGTTGTTGTAATAATTCAGCTACCTTATCTATTCCTCCCTGCAAAGGTTTTGATACCATTGGCGCAATAAAAGCATTCAATTCAGCCTTTACTGTCAGCTTCATTTTAGTTTCATCTCCTTCTGATGATAAGAGTTGTATCCACATATTAACTCCAAAAGGGAGTTGCTCTGCCTGAAACTTTATTGTCTTGCCGGGTTCTCTTTCTACAACAACAAAACGGATTTTTCCTACCGGATCAACCGAGATAGTACAAGAGTCCCTGTCAAAAGAGAAATCTTTAATTTTATCCTGGGGTATTTTATCTTTAGCCAGCTCCAGATTATTCAAATCGGAAAGCACAGCATATACATCCTCATTTTTATATGGGATGATTTTTATCTCACTTACAAATTCAGTCATAATAGATTAATTATGGAATCACTTCCAGTCAGCCGGAGACTTTCTCCACTCTTTTAATGTATCGAGGTCTGATTCTGCTATATAATCAGTTCTGAGCGCTTCTGCCAACACTGCATCATAATCAGTAAGAGTCAGCAACTTTACATTTGTTTTTTCAAAATTTTCTTTAGCAACCGGGAAACCATAAGTAAAATTAGCCACCATCCCAACAACCTCGGAACCATCCTTACGTATAGCATCGACAGCTTTCAGGCTACTGGAACCTGTTGAAATCAAATCCTCTACAACTACAACTTTGCTATTCGGCTTCAATTCTCCCTCAATAAGATTCTCCAAACCGTGATCTTTCGGTGTAGAACGTATATATATAAACGGAAGTCCTAGAGCGTCTGCCACTAATGCTCCCGGCGCAATAGCTCCTGTGGCAACACCTGCAATAGCATCTGCTTCCTGAAAGTTTTCGAGAATCAGACGAGCCAGTTCAGTTTTTATAAAAGTCCGTATTTTAGGATATGATATTAATTTCCTGTTGTCGCAATATATAGGAGACTTCCATCCCGATGCCCAGGTAAAGGGATTGGATGGTTGCAGTTTTATAGCTCTGATACTAAGTAGTTTTTCAGCGGTAAGCTTTTCTAGAGTGTTCATTTTTTAATATAAATAAGCAATAACAATTTGTTAATTCGGGTTACAAATATACAATTTTAAAGGTATAAATAAAGAATTATATACAATAAAGAAGAAGAAGATTATCCCAAAAATTGTGAAGGAAGGTTCAAAAGATAAAGGAGCTACTTTTCAGTAACTCCTTCTTATATGAAAGTCGCATTGGTGGATATACCGAAACTCCGTAAAACAGGATTTGAGTGCTTCGATCCCTTTGTAATCCACCGTGCTAAGCATCCCGAAGGTGTGGCCCGCCATTAGAATCAAAAGCTTGTCTCGGATATTTTATTCATTGATGAGCTTCCCAATCGACCAATACGACTTAAAACATGCATCATTTATTAATATCTATACCAAAGTTATATACAATAATCGAAAATTCCAAATATAAAATCAATATTTAACTTGTTTGTATTTGGTACTGCATCCACAACTTGAACAACCACAACTGTTCTTTTGTTCATTCTTTGTAAAAAAGAATCTGTACAGTTTAAATACAACTATCAGAGCAACAATAATTCCGATTAGAGCAACAATAATTTCCTGAGTCATTTTTATTTTCCCCTTTCTTATTACAAAGGTACTGAAGAAAAATGCTTATTAATCTAATGGCAGGGTTAAAAAGAAATAAAAAAGATTGCCTCTGTATAAATGAGGCAATCTTTTTGTATAGAATTATAGTATAAACTTATTCAGTTTATTCTTTCAGTTTAAATACTTCTGTAAACTCACCCCATGAACCATCCGGGTCATAATACTCAACCAACAGAGTAATTTGTTTTTCAGTTATTACACTCGAAATATAAGATATAGAAATCATTCCATAATCCGGATGTATATATCCTGTCTCCTGATCTTCAAATGCTACAATTTCTGTTCCTTCATCATTCATAACAAATGTGATAGCATAATCCTCTGCATAAAGATCCGGAAATTGATATACAGTCGGATCTTCTTCTGCCTGAGTTAATTCAGCCACCGAAGCTCCAAAAAGGCCTGATGTGAAATCATACTCAGCTATTACCTCAAATGTCAATTTACGATTAAGTGATATACTTATTGACGGATATGCTGCCGCATTAGAAAATACAGGTGCCTGATCTTCATTTGCTAAGCCTAATGTCAACTTATAGACATCTGTTATGCCAAGTGCTTCAAAATTATACTCAACCAACACATCAGTAACATTTTCTCCATTTTTAAATGCAGCCTTATCTGATTTCAGCTTAAAGCCAAGATCCTCATCTAAACCTTCCGGTATGGTTAACTTAAGCCCAATCTCTATATCTCCGTTTAAGTTATCACGATACAATTTGAGAGTGACATAACCCGGATCTGTATCTTTTACTTCAAATTTATAGCCGGAAGCACGAAACATAGCATGTACATCACTGCCTTGGTCATATACAGTACCTTCATGCTCAGAACACGAAGTCGTGAGCAAAGTTCCTAATAAAAGAGTGATTATATATAAATACTTTTTCATATTTTCTGTAACATTTATTTGTTATTTATTATATTGGATTTTGATCCTTATCTGCCGACATATTTATATTTCCGTCAAACTCTGCCTGAGGTATTGGATACACAAAATGTTTGCTTGCAGCACCTAATGATACAGCAGCACTATGATTCGATCCTTCATAGTCTCTGTCAAATCCTAACTGCAAACGCTTAAGATCAAATACCCGAGGGAATTCGCCCCATAGTTCGATTCTTCTTTGCAACAATATTTCATCCATCAAAGTCACAGGTTCGGCCAATGTATCATCATTATAGGTAGCGGCATCCGTCATAGCTGCCAATATAGCTGCATATCCAGAATCTCTTTTTTCCAATAGCTGTTTCAGATAATTTCGTGCAGGTTCATATTGCCCCAAACGACATTCTGCCTCGGCCGCAATTAACAACATTTCTTCAGCCCTCATTATCAGGTAATCACCTGTTCGGGTTTGCGGATTGGCAAACCTAAATTTCAACTGGCAATAACTTGTGTAAGAGTTACCTTCTTCCTCTTCATTTGCAGGGATTGCTCCACGCCACCATTGTTGTTTACGCTCATCAGTATCAGGAATCAACCAATATAGACCTGTAGCGATCTGCCGCCTCGCCTGCGAACCATACATACCTGGAGCATCGGCATCCATATGTGAGAAAAATCCCTGATATCCTTCACTTTGAGAAGCTATTACCTCTAATGCCCACAATGCATTGGAACTTAATTTTTTATTCCAACCCAAAAAGTCAGCAACAGGTAATACAGTCAAATTACTTTTTGTCAAAGCTTCTACAGCTCCGTCTCTCGCCCGCCCATAATCAGTTCCCTGAGCCAGGGCGATTCTAGCTTTGATACCATTTGCGACATAATAATCTATATTAGACTCATGCTCTCTTGTCCATTTTTCATCCTTTGCTTCTCCCAGGTATTCGATCGCCTTATCAATATCACCATTCATCAATTTATACACATCTTCAACTTTACCACGAGCTTCCCCTTCTGTATCTTTAGTTGAAGGTTTTGTGTATAAAGGCACTCCCGGTTTATCAGTTCCCTCAACATAGGCTTGCTGGAAAAACTGTATCAGAAAATAATAAGCATAGGCTCTCATTGCATAAGCCTGCCCCAATACAGCTTTTGAAAGCGCACTCTCTTCCCATGCTTTTTCCTGACCGATAACGATATTTGCATTATTGATTATTGTATAAAAGAAGTTCCATGTCTGGTATTGTCTACCATATGAAAGGGTATAATCAGTTCTAATACCATAGGCATAATCCCAATAAAACCAACCCTGGCCTGACTCTCTCATTATATGATCTTCTCCCATCAGGTCAGCTGCTTGTACATATGCCATAATACCACTGTTTTCAGCAGTCCAATAATCGCCCCAACCATCTGTATACATAGCCCGGTAGATACCATTCATTATAGCTTGTCCTCCTTCCGCAGTCTCCAACATTATCTGACCGGGAACCATATCTGTAGGATTTGTCTCCAATTCATCACTACAAGAGATGAAAGAAACAACAGATACAAGGAATAATATATAAAATATTTTTTTCATGAATTCTCTGTTTTTACTTATTAAAATTTAATATCAACACCTAGTGATACGGTTCTGACAGGAGTATAAGCCGATATACTATTTCCCCCTGCTATGCTCGACTGGTTATTCATACCTTTCATATGATTGAACAAATACACATTATCAGCTATAGCTGAAACTCTCACTGCTGCTAATCCCGTTTTAGATAACACTTTGGAAGGGATAGTATAACCTAGTGCGATATTTTTTATCGAAAAATAAGAAGCATTGATCAGGTCATCATCTGTAACAATATAGCTCTTGTTTATAACCAAACGTGGAACATCGGTAACATCTCCCGGATTTTTCCATGCCCTGTCTCTGTTTTTATGAGCAGCTTGACCTATATAATATGGTTGTAATAATGAACGATAACCTCCATCCAATATCTTTCCGCCTATTGAATAGGTACATAATATACTTAAATCAAAACCCTTATATCTGAATTCGTTATTTATCGAACCTTCAAAGTCCGGAAATCTTTTCCCTGCCACTTGTCGTGTTGTTTGAGCTTTATTTGGGTCTGCCGTAATATAAGGTTCACTCTTATTCCCATCACCATCTGTATCCCATGTCCAGTATAGTTGATCTCCTGTCGCAGGATCAACACCAGCCGATTTAGCAACATAAAATGAACGAAGTGCTTCTCCTACTGTAGTAATATAAGAACCATTGAGAATTTCCGGCCTGTCATAAAGTGATGTCACCTTATTTTTAAGTGTAGATCCCATCAATGTCAGGTTCCAATTAAAATCAGTATTACGAATAATATCTCCACCTATCATTATATCAAGGCCAGTATTCCTCATTTCGCCTACATTTTTGTAATAACTGCTAAAACCTGTAGATAATGCCATCGGATACTCTAATAACAAATCGGTTGTATTTCTTTGATAAAACTCAATAGAAGCATTCATTCTATTAAATAATCTTGCTTCGATACCAATGTTCAAATTCGCATTTTTCTCCCATCTCAACTCAGTATTCTCTACAGAAGAAACCATCGCTCCACTCTGTGTTGCATTCGAGTATGACAAATCAAAGAATGACTGCCATGCATAATATATCGGATCTCCATCCGAATTGATTATATTATCATTTCCCTGCACACCATAACTAGCCTTGAAAGTCAAGTTATCTACCCAGTCGAGATCTTTCATAAAATCCTCCTGGCTGATACGCCAACTGGCACCCAAAGACCAGAATGTTCCCCATCTGTCTCCTTTCTTGAAACGGGAAGAACCATCAGTACGCAAACTGGCAGAAAAATAATACTTGTCTAAATAATCATAATTTAATCGGGATAAAACAGATTCTATTGTATTAACATCTTTATAAGATCTGGCACCTGCAATTGTAGTCGCAGCATCAAGTTCATATAGATTTCCAAAAGGAAATCCGGTTTTTGTTCCGCTCAGATAATCATATTCCCTCTTGTAAAATTCATGTCCTAACAATACGTTGATATGGTGATCCGTAAAAGTACGGTCATATGTCAACAGTTGATTGAATGTCATACTAAACAAGCGACCTGTCGACTTAGCAATTGTACCTTTAACAGCCTCAGAGTTACCAAAATATGGATTATAATATTGCATAGTAGCTCTATTGCGATAATCCACCCCTAAATTTGCAGCAAAAGTTAAACCTTTTAATGGTGTATCACTAAAATCTCCAACTTCTACATAAGTTCTTCCACTAAAGTTATCGTCATTTCTCCCATATTTATCATCATACAAGGTTGCTATCGAATTAAATCCGCCGGATGCTCCTGTTCCACGAGAACTACCATAATCAAACAAACGCTCCCCATCATTATTAAGTTTATAACTACCATCTGCATTCCTCTCAAAAATAGGATAAATAGGAGCCATTAGTTGTGCAGAATAAAACACATTCGAATTTGCAGATTCTGCAGTTTGAGACGTATTGCTGTTACTTCTTGAGAAACTCACATTCAATCCCGATCTCACCCATTTATGCAATTCAGAATCAACACCTACACGACCTGAGAAACGCTCAAATTTAGTAGTTTCCAGCAAACCTTCTTCATTTAAATAACCCAAAGAGAACATATACTTATTTTTATCAGTCCCACCTGTGGCACTGATATCATATTCCTGACGCAAAGGGCTGCTTGCAGTAGCGTAATCGAGCCAGTCGTCACTATATCTTAATGCAGCAGAAGAATCTACCCACCCTGTATTCGGATCAATCATGCTTGCAGCTGTTTTCCCTTCAGGAACAACGAAAGGGAAATACATAGCGCCAGAACCGAATATGCGGTTACTTGCACTCGAGAACATCGCGTTTATAGCATTTACTCCCGCTTGTTCTGGAGCTACACCATTTATTACTTGTGCACCCCTCAAAGAATAAAAAATAGATTGTATATATTCCCGTTCATCCATTGTGTCATAACGAGGGATAGCTCTGGAAGCAATACCCCAATTTGCTTTCAGGTTTACTTGCAATTTACCTGATTCACCTTTCTTTGTTGTAATCATTACAACCCCATTAGCTCCACGAGCTCCATAAAGCGCTCCGGCCGATGCATCCTTCAATACGGTAATAGAAGCAATATCATTTGGATTAATCGCATTGACAGAACCATCGTAAGGAACTCCATCTACAACATATAGCGGATCACTGGAAGCATTGATTGAACCGACACCCCGAATACGGATACTGGCTCCCTCTCCCGGCTGACCTGAACCCGAAGTTGTTCTTACTCCTGTTGCCAAACCTTCAATAGCTTTTGTTACATTTGCTACTGTACGTTTGGTTATTTTATCATTTTTTATAACGTCTGCAGATCCCGTAAATGATTCTTTCTTAGCTGTCCCATAGGCAACTACCATTACTTCATCCAGAACTTTTGTGTCAGACTCCATCACAATCTTCATATTCTGAGATGCCGTTGCCTCCACTGCCTGCATACCGATCAAAGTAAATACCAAAGTATTTCTTCCATCAGGAACATTTATAGAGAACTGTCCATCTGTATCAGTTACAGTACCTACTGTCGTACCCTTTACTACAACCGAAGCACTAATAACAGGCTCACCGTTACTGTCTACGACTGTACCGGTTATCCTCGTTGTTTGTGCCAAGATAAATCCTATACTTAGAAATAAGCAGGATAAAATTAACATCACTCTTTTCTTCATACAAACACTACTTTATTAACATTAAATAATTTGTTTCTAACATTCTAATACCATGTTGGGAATTATTGTATCCGTTTGCTCAATGTGGTGCAAATTTAATTCTTTTTGAGAAAAGAAACAAATATTCACCTAAATTATAAAAGAGTAGCAATATGATAGCCCTCAATCAACCAAATGTGTTAAAACGAAGAGACAATATTTAAATTAAGTTAACGGAAGGCTTCTAAAATAGAAATATGATTGATATAGAGATCATCTATAGGTTATATAGAAGGATTTGTGATATAATACACGATAAATTTAACGTTTTTTAATCTCATTTTTTCATAAAGGAGCTTATATAACTTATGCAGTCTGCAAATGTCAAAAAAGACAAAATAGACTTATTTAGCTCTCGGATATAATCAGTGCAATTATAGAAAATCATTAACTAGCTGCCATATCAGAATAAAGATCCGATTTGATACACCAAAAATGAGATTACCCATGCCAATATTGTCGTATAAAAAATGCTGAATATTCCCCACTTCCATGATCCAGATTCTTCTTTTATAGCTGCAATAGTAGCAACGCAAGGAAAATAGATCAACACAAATAAAAGCAAACTGAGAACAACCAACGGTGTAAAGACAAATGTTCCTTCTATATTTTTTTCATTTAACAGCCGGCTTTCAAGTGATTCATAATTTTCAGAATCTCCTGTATACAAAACGCCTAAAGTACTTACCACAACCTCCTTGGCTGCCATACCTGATAGTAAACTTACGCTGATTTTCCAATCAAAACCAAGAGGACGCATCACTGGTTCTATTATTTTTCCGATACGACCAATATATGAATTTTCCTGTTGAATAATATTTTGTTGATTTTCTATTTCAGCTATCAGGTCATCCGCTTCTCCTTGTTCAATTTGTTTATTTTCTATCTGCAATTGGATATCTGTTATCTCGGACTCAAAAGTGCTTTGTAATTCTTCACTTTGAGGAAAATAGCCTAAAAACCATATTATAATAGAAGCAATAAGAATGACTCCTCCCATTTTCCTCAGGTATTGCTTCGATTTGTCCCACATATGTATAAGTACAGCCCTCAATGTAGGCATACGATATGGAGGCAGTTCCATTACGAAAGGAATATCCTCTTTCGGGAATAAAAATTTCTTGAATAGACGTGCAGATATAATAGCTATTATAATACCCGTAAAATAAAGTCCGAACAAAACAAAACTGGCATATGATTTAAAAAACAGACCTACAAATAATAAATATACTGGTAATCGGGCACTACATGACATAAAAGGATTAATCATCATGGTTATCATCCGGCTATTACGGCTCTCGATCGTACGTGTAGCCAAAATGGCCGGGACATTACAACCAAAGCCCATAACCAGAGGAATAAATGATTTCCCGTGTAACCCCATCTTATGCATCACTTTGTCCATTATAAATGCAGCCCGAGCCATATATCCTGAATCTTCCATGAATGAGATAAACGCATATAATATTAAGATATTAGGTAAGAATACAATAACACCACCTACCCCTCCAATTATACCATCTACTAACAAATCCTTTAGCATGCCATCTGTCATCATATTGCGAACAAAGTTGCCAAATAATGCGACTCCATTTTCTATCCAATCCATAGGATAAGCACCCAGCCTAAATGTACATTCGAACATTATCCACATGAAAAAGAAAAATATAGGGAAACCTACATACTTATTAGTAACAATGGAGTCTATTATTCTAGTACTGTCCGATTCATGAGTTTTTTCCTTCAATGTTTCCTTTAGGGCTCCAGCTATAAACCCATATCGGGCATTCGTTAAGGCGGATTCAGTATCTTCACCCATTGTTTCCTCAACATACCTGATCTCTGTACTCCTTAACCCCAATATATCATCACAGTGAGGAAGTGTATTTACATAAGCGTCTATATCATTATCTTTCTCTAGTAATTTAACAGAAATATATCTGCGGGGGAATAACAAACTTGACTCCTTATTCTTCTCAATCTGGATATTCAACTTGCTTATCGCATTTTCTATTGTGTTTCCGTAATTGATATGTACTTTCCGCACAGAAGGATCTTTATCTTCATGTAAACGAATAACCGCGTCGAATAATTCCTTGATGCCCGACCCTGATTTTGCGACAGTGGGAACCATCGGAATGCCTATCATTTTTGATAGCATCTGGTAATTAAATTCACTTCCACTGGCAACCAGTTCATCATACATATTCAGGGCGATCACCACCGGAACTTCCAAATCAATCAGCTCCGTCGTTAAATATAAATTACGTTCCAGATTAGATGCCGCAACTATATTGATAATAACATCAGGTACATCTTCAATTATATGTTTTCGTACAAAGAGCTCTTCCGGAGTATATGCGGATAACGAATATGTTCCGGGAAGATCTACAATACGAAAGGTATATCCTCCATGTTTAAATTTACCTTCCTTTGAGTCAACCGTGACTCCACCATAGTTACCTACATGCTCGTGAGCACCTGAGGCTATATTAAATAAAGATGTTTTTCCTGCATTAGGATTCCCGACTAATGCCACTTTTATCTCTTTCTTATTATCTGATGCCTGTTTTGAGGAATTGACCTTTAATTCTTTTTGTTCTTCCGATTTTACATCCTCAAAATTATTATTTAAGACAACATCTTTTTTTTCAATCTCGGTATTTGAATAGACTACCTCTATCAGCCTTGCCTCACTACGCCGAAGAGATACTTCGTAGTCCATTATCTTATACTTAATAGGATCTTTTAGGGGTGCGTTCAATATAACTTTAATAGCTTTGCCTCGCACAAATCCCATCTCCAAGATACGTTTACGAAAAGCACCACTGCCGTTAACTTTAACAATTATCCCTTTCTCACCCGTTTTCAGCTCAGATAAAAGCATAGTATATCACCTTTTAATTTGGGTTACAAAGATGCATATTTTTTACCGAAAGACAGACAAAAACACAAAGATTATTTAGAATGAATATAAAAAAGAAAAGATCAATATATATGTATTATAATGTATCACCAGACGGTTCAACATATCCAATATCGAATTATCAAAAACAGCCTGACAAATCATATATAAGTAAAAGGGAAAATGTAGGTAATAAAAAAACCAATGCCTTAGAGTTTTAATATTCAATGACCAAATTCTATCTCAACTTTCCCAAGCAGAAAACAGAACCGTATCTATTAAAAAGCCACTGTCGGAGTAATAAATGCCCAATATATCCGAATTTTCTCTGCAGCATTGGTTTTATTTCGTATCTTAGATATTTTTAGTCTGTAATATTCTTCAGCAACCGAAAACATTCGAGCCAAAACTTAAGAGATTCTTTAAAATGTGCTGTGAAGTCTAACATTTTTTGATATCCTCTTTTATAAAACGTATTTCAAAGTGTAAAAATACAATTTTGTTTTTATATTCCAAATATATAAGGTTATTTATTACACTTTTAATAAGACTGCCAATCTATTCATTATCTTTGCATCCTAAAAATAAAAATCGTGATTTATCCTGATAATTTTGAATATAAAATAGGCTTTGACAAAATCCGCCAATCACTTATAAATAAATGTCTTAGTCCATTAGGAGAAGAAAAAGTCGCTGATATGACTTTCTCTTCCGACTTCGGATATATAAATGAAAATCTCTCCCAAACAGATGAATTTATTCACATCATAAATGAAGAAGATAACTTCCCTTCTAATTATTTTCTGGATGTTCGCCCAGCACTAAAACATATCCGGATAGAAGGAACCTGGATTGACGAAACAGACCTTTTCGATCTTAGACGATCATTACAAACCATCAGGGACATTGTATCATTTTTAAAAAAAGAAGAGGAGGAAAATACGCCATATCCATATTTATATCATCTGGCAGGCGACATTGTGGTTTTTCCTCAGCTTATAAATAAAATAGACGCCATACTTGACAAGTTTGGTCGGATCAAAGACAATGCCTCGCCTGAACTGAATCGTATCAGAAAAGAGATGATATCCATCTCAAACGGTATATCGAAAAGCCTGAATGCAATATTGCGTTCCGCTCAGAATGAAGGACTGGTAGATAAAGATGTATCTCCTACTATGCGTGACGGGCGCCTGGTAATTCCGGTGGCTCCTGCTTTCAAACGCAAAATAAAAGGAATTGTACATGACGAATCCGCTTCGGGAAAGACTGTATTCATAGAGCCTTCGGAAGTAGTAGAAGCAAACAACCGGATCAGGGAACTAGAGAGCGAGGAGAAACGTGAAATTGTAAAGATATTAATCTCATTCACTGATATATTACGACCATTAGTATCCGATATTGTTCAATCATACGAGTTTCTGGCAATGATAGACTTTATCAGGGCTAAAGCATTATTTGCAATTGATCTGGGCGCTATAAAACCAGCGATACAGGACACTCGGATTATACGGTGGTACAGAGCCATGCATCCGCTTCTGTTTATATCGCACCGCAAACAGAATAAAGAAATCATCCCCCTCGATATTGAACTTGAGGAAGAAAATCGCTTATTGATTATCTCCGGGCCTAATGCAGGCGGCAAGTCTGTATGTTTGAAAACCGTTGGGTTACTCCAATATATGGTACAATGTGGTATGCCTATACCATTGGACGAACGTTCCGTGGTAGGACTGTTTAATGATATATTTATTGACATAGGAGATGAACAATCCATTGAAAATGACCTAAGTACATACAGTTCCCACCTTACCAACATGAAATTCTTTGTCAGGAATTGCAATGACAAAACAATACTGCTGATTGATGAATTCGGCGGAGGGACAGAACCTCAGATAGGCGGAGCTATAGCCGAATCGTTACTTAAACGTTTCAATCAAAGGAAAGCGTTCGGAGTAATTACGACACACTATCAAAATTTAAAGCATTTTGCAAATGAGAACCAAGGAGTTATAAATGGTGCCATGCTATACGACCGGCATCTGATGCAGCCTCTGTTTAAACTTGCAATAGGTAATCCCGGAAGTTCGTTTGCCATTGAAATTGCCCGAAAGATAGGCTTACCAGAAGATGTAATCAATGATGCTTCGGAAATAGTAGGTAGTGACTATATCAATATGGATAAATACCTGCAGGATATTGTACGGGATAAACGCTATTGGGAGACAAAACGTCAGAATATACGTCAAAAAGAAAAAAGGCTGGAAGAAATAACCGAAACTTATGAAAGTGATTTACTTTCAGTGGAGAAGCAACGAAAAGAGATTATTAAGCAAGCCAAATTGGAAGCAGAACGTATATTATCTGAGGCCAATGCCAAAATTGAGAATACGATCCGCACAATAAAGGAATCTCAAGCTGAAAAAGAGAAAACAAAAGAAGCCAGACAAACGTTAAACGAATTTAGGTCTTCTTTGGAAAATGAGGATACTCTCCAGGATGATAAAATAGCACGCAAAATACAGAAGATTAAAGATCGGGAGAAGAATAAAAAGAAAAAAGAAAAACAACCAAAAGAGACTAAACAGAAAGAAATCACAATTGGTGATAACGTTCGGATAAAAGGACAAGGATCAACCGGTCAGGTGATTGACATACAGAAAGGAAATGCAACAGTAGCTTTTGGAATGATCAAATCGACTGTAAAACTCGATTCATTGGAATATATAAGCAACAATCAGGTGAAAAGGGAATCAAAAAGTATGACTGTGAGCGCTACTGTTAGTGACGATATGCGAGAGAAGAAGCTGAATTTCAAACAGGAAATCGATGTGCGTGGAATGCGTGGAGAGGAAGCGTTACAAGCTGTTATGTACTTCGTTGACGATGCTATTTTAGTAGGCGTTCATCGGGTACGTATTCTTCATGGAACAGGTACAGGAGCTTTACGGCAAATCATAAGGGATTACTTGCAAACTGTACCGGGAGTAAAGAATTATCAGGATGAACATGTTCAATTCGGAGGCACCGGAATCACAGTTGTTGACATGGATTAATACACCGATTTAACTTGGCATCATTATTGTGTTTATTTCTGAAACAGAATATTAATAAAAGATATTAAATGGCAAAAACAGCAATATTAATAGGTAGTACAGGATTGACAGGTACTCATCTTCTCAAAATATTATTAACCAATGAAATATATGATAAGGTGGTGGTCTTTGTGAGGAAAGAAATCAAGATATCTCACTCAAAACTGACACAATATGCTGTCGACTTTGATAATCCGGGATCATACCAAAATATGGTTAAAGGAGATGATTTGTTTTGCTGTCTGGGCACTACTATAAAAAAAGCAGGTAGCGAAGAGGCTTTTGAAAAAGTCGATCTTAAATATCCGATACAATTTGCTAAGGCAGCATCTCTAAATGGAGCCAGGCAATTATCCATTATATCTTCCATAGGAGCAAATCCCCAATCAAAGAACTTCTATCTGAGAACAAAAGGGCGGTGTGAAGAAGAACTAAGAAAAATTGCTTTCCAATCGACATCTATCTTCCGACCTTCTCTATTATTAGGAAACCGGAAAGAATTCAGATTAGGCGAAAGGTTGGCAACGTATGCCATGAAAATATTTTCGATATTGATGATAGGCAAACTCAAAAAATATAAACCAATAAAGGCTAAAAATGTAGCCTACGCTATGTTTGCTGTAGCCCAGCAAAATACCGTAGGCTATCATATATACGAATCTGACCTGATATCAGATATTTTTGCTCAGGGGAATAAATAGATCATCCTGTGTGATCTGACATTCCCTGATCATTTCAATCACATATTCCAATTTACCAAGATCAGGATCTCCATTATTAGTACCAAATGCAAATTTAACACCTCCCGCTTTTGCCTGTTTGATTAATCGCGCAGAAGGAATCTTGTAACGATTGTTTATTTCCAATGCTACATTTGCCTTTTTCAAAGCCTGTATTATCCGATCCATTCGTTCTGTTGTCCATAATGCTTCATACTCAGGCATAAGTGCATCGGGAATAAAGGTCGGGTTAACAAATATATCAACCGGCTCGGTACTGATAATCTTAACAGCACGGTCAACCAACATATTCATAAACTGTTGCTTATCATCTACAAAAGTCTCTTCTTTAATCCATATCCGCTGGCGGCGACCTTTATCATCAGTCCATGTGAGAGCATCCGTAAAACGATAGTCAAACTTAGTCATAGCATCCTCGGTGAACAGATCGAGCCATTCCCTACCCTCTGCCTGCATAGGCAGGAAGAAAGGCTGATGCTTCATTGTATCGAGGAAATTATAAATATCCTGATCTGAAGTTATCGGGAATTTCAAACCACAATTAGGTGCCATACCATAGGTTATCCCCACCTTTCTGGACATGGCCGCGGCTTCTTCTTTACTCCAACCTTTCAGATGTACATGACTGTCGATCGATGGATAATTCTCTTGTTGCAAGCGGATAATATCATCTGCCTGTTCATCTATATCATTGGGGTTGTCACTCCGAAGATCACTCGACAATACTTTGATATTAATATTACGGTATTCTATCCTAGCTTCACTGTAATTGACAAAAGTGAACAAACCCTTATCAAATAGCCTACCTGCATATTCCTCGGTACGAAATGGTTTCTCAGGTTCAGTATAATCGACTACCCATACATTATTCACATATACTTTTATCTGATTACCTGTAACTATTATCTTCACTGGAAACCATTCATCGTTATTGACTGTCCGTTTCCCAAAATTTCGTACAGCTGATAAGCTTCCCGATTTTCGCCAATCAGTTCTTTCTATATTGTTGTTGATTAATACCTCATAACCTATCGTCGGATATGCATTTTCAACAGCATCTGAATGTATCCATATACCACCGATAGCATTCGGGGCAGTTTTACATTCCAGATTCAATTCAAAGTTTTTATACTCTTTTGTAAACTGAGCCGTTGATTGTTTATCTGTAATAATTAAAACACTATCCTGAATTCGGGCATTATTTTTTAAATCCCAATCTGCAGTTCTGAGTATTAAATTTGCCTCATCTTTTCCTTTGTTATTACAAGAGAAGAATAAAGAGCAAATAGTAATAAAGAAGATTAGTTTCTTCATTTTTTTATTAAAGATTTCTTATCCATATATTGCGAAATGCCACACCTGTTCCATGATCTTGTAGTTTAAGCGGCAAACGTCCATGAGCCTCGTATTTAGGAAATCCTATGTAAGGGGTATCACCTTTCAGTATAAAGTTATTTTGTACCAAAATACCATTTAATACAACTGTTATCATTGCAGGTGTTTCCAACTTACCGTCTGTACCAAAAACCGGCGCTTTCCAATAAATATCATATATTTGCCATTCTCCGTTTTTAGTATAAGCATCTACATTAGGCGCTTGCTGTTTATAGATACTACCCACCATACCATTCACATATGTAGGGTTGTTATCAGCATCCAGTACCTGCACTTCATAAGTACTCTGTAGGAAGATCCCGCTATTACCTCTGTTTTGTCCATGATGATTTTCAGGCGCAGGCGACTTAAACTCAATATGTAACTGACAGTCACCAAAATATTCTTTTGTACACATATCTCCGGTACCGGGCACGACTATCATCTGTCCGTTTTCCGCTTTCCATTTAGCCTCCTCACCTTTGGTCGTCACCCATTTTGAAAGGTCTTTTCCATCAAATAAAATTATTGCATCCGATGGAGGTTGGTTCTTATCCGCTCCCGGAGTTACCTTAGGGGGTTGTGGATAATACCATTCTGTACTCTGAGGCTTCATTTGGGCACTGACTGAAACCACTAAAAATAAAACTAGATTTAATAGGGTAAACTTTTTCATAGATATTTGAATTTTATATTATAAAAATTGAGCCCCTAAAAATAGTAATAATTAAAGAATTAATAAACATTCAAAATGATTTATTACATTTTACTTTTAAGACATCCATTAAATACATCCACTAGTATTTGAACATTTTCAATAATAGGTCTTTTCCAAAACT
>JAITVH010000026.1 GCA_031285905.1 Prevotella sp. | reverse complement strand
TTGCACCGCTTTTATAAGCCCGTACGTGTGATGGGAATGAGGAAGCAATCCTTAATTTGAGTAACACAATTAAAAAAGTTTAAGAATGAAAACATTTGAATTAAAAGGCGAACTAAGAGAAGCTACTGGTAAAAAACCGACTAAAGCTTTCCGTAAAGAAGATAAAATTCCTGCTGTAATATACGGTGGTGAATCAAAAGAAGCGATTCACTTTTCTGTTACAAATAGCGATGTTCGTAAATTGATCTATACACCTGAGATTTTTCTGGTAGACCTTACTGTTGGAAAAGATAACTATAAAGCAATATTAAAGGATATACAGGTTCATCCTGTATCTGACGCAGTACTTCACCTCGATTTTCTTCATGTATTCGAGAAGAAACCAATTGTTATAGATGTGCCTGTAGTACTTGACGGATTGGCTGAAGGTGTGAAAGCCGGAGGTAAATTATCTCTTGACTTACGTAAATTGAAAGTTAAAGCACTTTATGACAAAGTTCCTGAAAAAGTACATATCGACGTATCAGGCCTGACTCTAGGAAAATCTATACAGGTTGGAGAATTGCATTTTGAAGGATTAGAATTGCTTAATGCAAAAAATGCTGTTGTTTGTCGCGTTCAGTTAACACGTGCTGCAAGAGGTCTTGCTGCTAAAAACGGCTAATAACTAATAAGTTGTTATAAATTATTGAATGAAGTATTTGATTGCCGGCTTAGGTAATATTGGTAGAGAATACGAATATACCCGCCACAATATAGGATTCAGAGTATTGGACGCTTTAGCTAAAGCGTCCAATATTTCTTTTGCAGATAGGCGTTATGGTTTTGTGACCGAGTTGAAGTTGAAAGGTAGGACTATAGTCTTGTTAAAACCATCAACCTATATGAATCTCAGCGGAAATGCTGTCCGTTATTGGATGAATCAAGAGAAGATTCAACCCGAAAACCTCCTAGTTGTTGTAGATGATTTAGCGCTTCCATTCGGCACATTACGCCTTAAAGGTAAAGGTAGTGATGCCGGGCATAATGGATTGAAACATATTCAATCAATACTGAATAGCCAGCAATATGCACGTTTGCGGTTCGGCATAGGGAGTGAGTTTCCCCAGGGAGGGCAAGTGAATTATGTGCTGGATGGCTTCTCTGATGAAGAAGAGAAAGCACTTCCCGAAAGATTGGAAATATGTGGGGAGATCATTAAAAGCTTTTGTCTGGCAGGACTACAAAACACTATGAATCTATATAATAACAAATAAAAGATTTGGTTATATTTGTCTTTTATAAACAACTTAAATTAATAATACACCATGAAATGCTACAGGACAGTCCTTCTGATAATTGTATTGTTTGCAATATTTCCTATTGCTAAAGCCCAAAAAGTAAAATCTCCAAAAGAAAGCTTAACACTCTGGTATACGGCGCCTGCCGAAGAATGGATGACTTCAGCTTTACCTATCGGTAATGGGCGTATCGGCGCTATGATATTTGGAGGTATAGAACAAGAACGAATTCAGTTCAATGATAAAACCCTCTGGACAGGAAGCAAAACAATAAGAGGCGCTTTCCAGAACTTTGGGAATATATTTATAGACTTCACTAATCAATCGGGTAAATACACAGATTATAGAAGGGAGTTGGATATAGAAAATGCTATATCTAAAGTAGCTTTCAAATCCGATGGAGTTACTTATAGCCGTGAGTATATTGCCAGCTATCCTGATGATATAATAGCGATGCATCTTTCTGCAAATAAAAAAGGCAAAATAAGCTTTAAGATACGTTTGGATGGGGCGCATAATGAGAAAACAGAAGTAATAAACAATACTTTATCCATATCGGGTAAGTTTGAACTACTTTCATATTATACACAACTAACCATTAAGAATAATGGAGGTAGTATTAAGAATGATGGGACTTCTATCACTATAGAAAATGCTAATGATGTAACTATATACCTTACAGCAGGAACTAACTATGATGCTATAGAGTTGGATTATCTGACAAGAACAGACTGGAAAGGAAAGATATTGTCTACAAACGAAGATGCTGTCAAAAAGGGATATAAGAAAATAAAAGAAGATCATACAAAGGATTTTCAAGCTCTTTTCAACCGTGTTTATCTCAATGTAGGAAATACTACCCCTACAATCCCTACTAATGAACTGTTCAAGAAATATACAGATGGAGAATATAACTCTGCTGCCGATATCTTGTATTTTCAATATGGACGTTACTTAAAAATAGCATGTTCGCGTCCGGGATTAGATCAACCATCAAATTTGCAAGGTCTGTGGAATGATAGTAATACTCCACCTTGGGAAAGTGATATTCACTCAAACATCAATGTTCAAATGAACTATTGGCCTGTAGAAACAACCAATCTGGCTGAATGTCATCTCCCTTATATCAATTATATTTATAATGAGGCTATGGTTCACGAATCGTGGCAGAATATGGCAAAGCAATTGGAATGCTCTGGTTGGGCAATGAAAACTCAGAACAATATATTTGGTTATTCGGATTGGAACTGGAACCGTCCGGCTAATGCATGGTATTGTATGCACATCTGGGACAAATACTTATTCGATCCGCAGAGAGACTATCTTGAAAAGACTGCATATCCGGTGATGAAATCTGCTTGTCAGTTTTGGATAGACCGTATGATAATTGATGAAGACGGAAAACTGGTTGCTCCAAATGAATGGTCGCCAGAGCATGGCCCATGGGAAAGCGGTATTGCTTATGCCCAACAGTTGATATGGGATTTGTTTACAAATACAATTGAAGCTGGTAAGATACTTGGAACTGATAACGAGTTTATAAAGGTATTAGAAGCTAAATTCAATAAACTGGATAACGGATTAACTGTCGGAGATTGGGGACAATTAAGAGAATGGAAACATGAACAGGATGATCCCAAAAACGAGCATAGGCATGTTTCACACCTTATTGGCTTATATCCGGGAAAACAGATTTCACCGATATTGGACGAAAGAATTGCCAATGCGGCAAAAGTTTCTTTAAATGCCAGAGGTGACGGAGGTACAGGATGGAGCCGCGCGTGGAAAATCTCTTTCTGGGCACGATTATTGGATGGTGATCATGCTCATCTACTGATTAAAAGTGCAATGACATTAACAGGTAAGGGTTCAGGTGATGTCTCCTATGGCAGTGGTGGAGGTGGAGTTTATGAGAATCTTTTTGATGCTCATCCTCCATTTCAGATAGATGGCAATTTCGGTGCAACAGCCGGAGTCGCTGAAATGCTGCTACAAAGCCATTTGAATGAGTTACATTTATTGCCGGCTCTTCCTTCTGTATGGATGGATGGTACAGTAAAAGGGTTGAGAGCACGGGGAGGCTTTGAAGTGGATATGATATGGAAAGGCAACAAATTGAAATCTGCTACAGTATTATCTACACATGGTAATAAGTGCAAGATAAGAACAAGTATTCCTGTACAAATAAAAGAACTGAATATCCAATCTACTCAAGATAACAACGGTTATTATATACTTCAGTTTGATACAGCAAAGGATAGAAAATATCAAATAGAAGCAATTCTTTAGATAATTATGAAAGAACCTAAAAAAGAAGTCCGTATAGATAAATGGCTTTGGGCGGTACGTTTATTCAAAACCCGCTCAATCGCTATTGAAGCTTGTAAAAAAGGACGGATTACAATAAAAGGAGTAACAATAAAGCCCTCCCGGATGATAAAAGTGGGAGATATTATAGAAGTACGCCGCGCACCTGTAACTTACTCATTTGAAGTATTGCAACTTGCAGAGAACAGGATGGGCGCTAAGCTTGTTCCCGAATTTATGAAGGATGTTACCCCGACCTCCCAATTAGAGATTCTGGAAATGTCAAAAATAAGTGGATTTGTAGACCGTGCGCGTGGAACAGGCCGTCCGACAAAAAAAGATCGTCGTGAACTGGATCAGTTTACAGATGATTATTCTTATTTTGACGATTGGGATTTAGATAATGAAGATTAATGTAAATTTAATCGGCTTTGAGGTGTATATTGGTAAATTTGATATTTTATTATAAGGTTAAATGTTAATTAGTAAAATTTATAAAAAAATATGTTTTATAATATGTTTTTTTATTTGGAGCGCCCATTTAAATGGTCTTTCTTTGTATTGATAACCAAACAATCTTTATTTACCTTAAAGCCTAATACCTAATTAACTCAAACATAAGAGGAGGTTTGTAAAAAAGCCTCCTCTTATGTCGTTTATAGAGATTATGCTTTTTTGTATTTTACAGCCGCCCAATTATCTTTTTCTGCATGGTATATATAGGACAGACCGTTGTTTTGGCATGCTTCAGTAATAGCCGGAATATCTTCTACATAAAATCCACTCATATATAGATATCCGCCCTCATTCAGTACAGATGCGTATTGGGGAATATCATTAAGTAATATGTTCCGATTGATATTTGCCAGGATTATATCGAAATTTACATCTTCTAATAATTCCGCCCCGCCTATTTTAACATCTATATTTTTTATATTGTTTAATTTAAGATTTTCCATCGCATTATCATATGCCCATTGATCGATGTCTATTGCCACAATTGGATCAGCTCCTCTCATAGATGCAAGAATGGCTAATATTGCTGTTCCTGTACCCATATCTAACAATGATTTTCCATTAAAATCATCCTTCAATATTTGTTTCATCATCAATTCTGTTGTCTGGTGATGACCAGTGCCAAATGCCATTTTAGGATCAATGAAGATGTTATATTCATATGTGGCAGGAACATTGTGAAATGTACTTTGAATGATGCAGCGATCATCAATTATCAGTGGTTGAAAATAGTTTTTCTCCCATTCTTCATTCCAGTTTTTGTCTTCTATAACTTTGTAAGTATAAGTTATATCAGCTTCTATGGGAAAATTATCAAGAACATTTTTCAATTCACTATCATTAAATAGATAATCCTGGATATAAGCTTTTGTTCCTTGCTCATATTCAACAAAACTTTCGAAACCGAGTTCTGATATCGTAGCAGAGAGGATACTGTTTACGATTTCATCGTTAGGTATGCATATAAAAGAGACTTCAATATAATTCATTATAAATGATATTTTTTGACAAAAATACTCTTTTTTGTTGAGGCTGTTAGAGAAAGTAAGCTTTATTCATTAAACAAAAGTTAAGTTGTATCATAATCCCTTATTTTTGTCTATTTTTGTGACTAAATAAAAAGTATTTTAGTAAGATGAAACAATATCATGATCTCCTGAAGCGTGTGTTGGATGAAGGTGTTCACAAAGAAGACAGAACAGGAACAGGTACTATCAGCGTGTTTGGACATCAGAGCCGTTATGATCTTTCAGAGGGCTTTCCTGTGCTGACAACAAAAAAGCTTCATTTAAAATCCATTATATATGAACTTCTTTGGTTTCTGGCAGGTGATACTAATGCAAAATACCTGCAGGAACATGGTGTACGTATCTGGAATGAGTGGGCTGATGAAAATGGGGAACTTGGTCATATATATGGTTATCAGTGGCGCTCATGGCCCGATTATAATGGTGGACATATAGACCAGATAACCAATGTAGTAGATACCATAAAGAATAATCCTGATTCGCGCCGTATTATTGTTAGTGCATGGAATGTAGCTGATCTTCCTAATATGAATCTTCCTCCCTGCCATGCATTCTTTCAGTTTTACATAGCAAACGGAAAGTTGAGTTTACAGTTGTATCAGCGTAGTGCCGATATATTTTTAGGCGTACCTTTCAATATTGCCTCGTATGCTTTGTTGCTACAAATGATGGCACAAGTGACAGGATTGGAAGCCGGTGATTTTGTACATACACTGGGGGATGCGCATATCTATGTGAATCATCTGGAACAGGTAAAACTGCAATTATCCCGTGATCCTCGTCCATTACCACGAATGATTATAAATCCGGATGTAAAAAACATTTTTGATTTTAAATTTGAGGATTTTCAGTTAGAAGGTTATGATCCGCACCCTCATATCAAAGGAGAAGTCGCTGTTTAAATTATGAATTAGGAAAAACGTGCTAATAACTCTTTTGTCATGGATAATCATATTTTTTATCCTCTTCTCATTCGGGGATATGATGTCTTTATTGTACGACAAAGTATCAGGGAGAAAAGAGGCTTACAACTATATTGATAAAGTTTTACTAGGCCTGTGTTTTCTTATTATACCTCTATCTTTATGGTCTTTATGGTTGCCTTCCAATCATTATTTCTTAGTAATACCCTTCATTGGATCAATCATTTACTGGATAATAAACCGAGCAAAAATCCAACAGCTATTTATAGAATTAAAAAAAGGTATTGATTATTCCCGTAGCCAAATTGTACTTTTCCTTCTATATATATTAGCTTCTTTATTTTTCTTCTCGTGGCAGCAGGAAGTTTATGACTCCGCTTTTTACCATTTTCAAAACATACGATGGAATGAGGAGTATGCTGTTGTCCCAGGCTTGGCAAATCTCGATGATCGTTTTGGTTTCAACTCCAATTATTTCTTATTAAGTGCTATATTTTCATTTCGTTTCATATTAGGTGAAGCTATTTACACCTTGCAATCTCTTATTGTCGTTATAATAGGCTTGTGGGTAATAAACGAGCTATTTAGATCAAGTGAAATTAAGCGAATGATTATATTTATATCATATGTACTACTATTTGGGGTATCGATTTACTTTCTTGGTAATACTTCAACTGATATAATCCCTAATTTTATTGTCTTTTATATTTTTGCCCGAATAATATTATACCCTGATCTGTTAAGGAAGAATTGTCTGATTGGAATTGTTCTACCTGTATTTTTACTGACTTGTAAATTGTCATTCACCCCAATCGGCATAATAAGCATCTTCATATTATATCATCTTATTAAAGGGAGAGAATATAAACCAATAATTTATACATGCATTATAGGATTATTAATTATCATACCATGGCTTATTAGAAATGTAATTATATCAGGGTATCTGATTTATCCGTTATATCAGTTGGATTTTTTCAGTTTTGACTGGAAAGTTCCCATTGAAGTGGCAATGAAGGAAAGAGATTATATATTCGAAATCGGATATTACTTTTTCCGTATTGCGGTTCGTTACCCACATATGAGTGTACGCGACCCTTTGTTCATTAATATACTAACAGACGCAATATACCTTCTGACCTTTTCCTCTTTTATTCTTTTTATTTATCTATTCATGAAAAAGAGAAAAGAAATACCCCAATATATTTTCCTGTCATATATAGTATCCTTTATATTAATTATTGTTTGGGTTACCGGAGGGCCTGATCTACGGTTTGTTGCAGGTGTTCTTTGTTCAGTTGTATCTATAGGCGGAATACTATTCTTTAAAGATAGAGGCATATTATTATCGTTGAGTAAATCTCTTATTCTTATCTTCACCCTTAGTATCATAGCATGGACAGGAAGCCGCTATTGCAGTCTTATTACTCAAATTAATGGAAATAATCAGGTACCATTATCTAATATTTTGATAAAACCTTGCACCGTAAAAGACCAGTTAAAAGCAAAAGGAATTGATATAACACAAGGATATAAAAAATATCCGATCAATAATGGTCTATATATATGGACAGGACCGGGACTTCCCTTCGATATGACTCTCCCCGCAAGTATCGATAGTCATTATGCTAAGTTTATACCTTTAGATCAGATTGAAGCAAGAGGAAAGGATATCCAGGATGGCTTTAAGATGAAAGAAAAATCTTTAACTAATTACGATTTAAATACAAAATCAATAAATGTGCCTGTTTTGGCAGGGTATACTTTTCCTTATCCAAAGTTTCAACCGTTTACAAATGCTGGATTTATATATTCATTTTAATATAGACTGGAAGATTGTCTTTATACAATAGAAAAAGAACTTCTCTTAAATCGGATATACGCAACCAGTCTTCTATTAAATTATCCGCAAGTATAAATATTTGAAATCAAAGCTTAGAATTACACAGTCTTATATATATCTTAAAAAATATCACTGTTATTTTTGCTAATTCACTGATAATTTGTAATTTTGCGAGCCGATTATTACGAAATAAAGCGTAAAAAAATGATTAACAAGCAATTATCGTTTATCATAACTTAGCTCGATAAGCGGATAAAAGTGATGTGAATCAAAAAGTCATTAACCAAATTAATTTTTAATTAAGTGGATACTTTAAGTTATAAGACCATTTCTGCGAATAAGGCAACAGCTCAGAAAGAATGGGTTGTAGTTGACGCAACAGGCCAGACTCTTGGACGTATGGCTTCCAAAGTGGCAAAACTTCTTAGAGGAAAGTATAAACCAAGCTATACTCCTCATGTTGATTGTGGTGATAATGTTATCATCATCAATGCTGATAAAGTTGTTCTAACTGGTAACAAGTGGAACGACCGCGTATATCTGAGGTATACAGGTTATCCGGGAGGACAAAGAGAAATGACAGCAGCCAAATTAATGGAAAAAGGTGCTGATCGTCTGGTTCTTAAAGTGGTAAAAGGTATGTTACCTAAAAACCGTCTGGGAGCTGCTCTTCTAAAAAACCTTCATGTATATGCAGGAAATGAGCACAAACATGAAGCTCAAGAACCAAAAGTAATAGATATTAACGCTCTTAAATAACATTTAATGGAAGTAGTAAATGCAATAGGAAGACGTAAAGCTGCTATAGCACGCGTATTCGTAAGCGAAGGAACCGGAAAAATTATTATCAACAAGCGTGAACTCGATAATTACTTCCCTTCAACTATTCTTCAGTATGTTGTAAAGCAACCATTAAACAAATTGGATGCTATTGAAAAATACGACATCAAGATCAATCTTAACGGAGGTGGATATAAAGGACAGGCAGAAGCAGCCCGCCTTGGTATCGCACGTGCCTTAGTGAAGATTAATCCTGAAGATAAGGCTGCTCTAAGAGCAGAAGGATTTATGACTCGTGATCCTCGTGTTGTAGAACGTAAAAAACCGGGACAACCGAAAGCAAGAAAAAGATTTCAATTCTCAAAACGTTAATTTGGACAATATTTTATCCAGGTTTGTTCTTTCAGCCTTGGCTGCATAATGAACAAATCAGGTTATAATATAATGATGAATCGGCTTCATCTTAAGAATTACGTTTAGTATCTAAATTGCCGGGACTTCAAATAAATGAGCTACCCGACAATTCGTTAACAGAAAAAGAAAGTAAACGAAACAAAAAATTTAAAATGGCAAAATTAGAATTTGATCAATTATTAGATGCCGGCGTACACTTCGGTCACTTGAAGAGAAAGTGGAATCCGGCTATGGCTCCTTATATTTTTATGGAGCGAAATGGTATCCACATTATTGATTTATACAAGACTATAGCAAAGACAGAAGAGTCTGCTGCTGCCTTGAAACAAATAGCTAAATCAGGTAAAAAGATTTTGTTTGTAGCCACAAAAAAACAAGCAAAACAGGTAGTTACCGATTTGGCACAATCTATAAATATGCCATACGTTGTAGAACGTTGGCCTGGAGGTATGTTGACAAACTTCCCTACAATCCGTAAGGCTGTAAAAAAAATGTCAACTATCGACAAAATGGTGAAAGACGGAACTTTTGATACTCTTTCAAAAAGAGAAAGACTACAAGTTACACGTCAACGTGCCAAATTAGAAAAGAATCTTGGTTCTATCCAGGATTTAACACGCCTTCCATCTGCAATTTTTGTTGTAGATGTGATGAAAGAGAATATTGCTGTTAAAGAAGCAAACAGACTTGGAATACCTGTATTCGGTATGGTAGATACAAACTCAGATCCTAGTGAGATCGATTTTATAATACCTGCAAATGACGATGCTGCTAAATCTATAGAACTTATTCTTGGAAGCCTTTGCGATGCAATCAAAGAAGGATTGGAAGAAAGAAAAGTAGAAAAAGCAGATAGTGCAGCTGCTGAAGCACAGGATGAAGAAGGTGGCACTCCAAGAAGAGAACGCAAAGCCAAAGCTGGTGCTAAAAAAGCAGTAGTTGAAAAAGAAGATCAGGAAGCGATTAATGCGGCTGTAGCTAGCAAGTTTGCTAAAGAGGACGAAGAATAAATCTAATGATATAGACTAAGAACTAGCCTCTAAGTTTTTTCTTAGAGACTATTTCTTGGTCTTTTCTTTTCTTGACAATAATTATAAACTAAAATAAAAAGGAGAAAAAATGGCAGTTACTATGGCAGACATACAACACTTGCGTAAAATGACAGGTGCTGGTATGATGGATTGTAAAAATGCTTTGAATGAAGCTGAAGGAGATTTTGATAAAGCAATCGAGATAATTCGTAAAAAAGGACAGGCTTTTGCTGCAAAACGTGAAGACCGGGATGCTACTGAAGGTTGTGTTCTAGCCGCAACTGATGGCGATTTTGCTACAATTGTAGCAGTAAATTGTGAAACAGACTTCGTTGCGATGAATGGAGATTTTGTTGGTATGACAAAATCTATTCTTGATGCAGCATTAGCAAATAAGCCCGGAGATATGGAGACTTTAAAGTCTATAAAAGTAGGAGATCGCACTGTTGCTGAACTTGTTACAGATAGAATGGGTGTAACAGGTGAAAAAATGGAGTTGAATGTATATGAGCAAATTATTGCCCCTACAGTTGTGGCTTACGTTCATCCGGGAAATAAACTTGCAGCAATCGTTGGTTTCAACAAGCCTAATGTGGATACACAGATAGCTAAAGATATTGCTATGCAAGTGGCAGCAATGAATCCGGCAGCTCTTGTTCCAGAAGAAGTTGCAGAAGAAACAAAAGAAAGGGAAATGAAAATTGCACGCGAAAAGGCTATAGAAGCCGGAAAACCGGAAAATATACTGGACAAAATTGCAGAAGGAGCATTAAATAAATTCTATAAAGATTTCACACTTCTTCAACAGGATTTCATTAAAAATCCAAAGCAGAACGTTGCACAATATCTTGCAGCACAAGATAAAGAACTGAAAATTACAGGCTTCAAACGTTTTACTCTGAATGCTGAGTAATCTCTAAGTTTGAGATTGAGATTATATAAAGGAGGCTGTTCTCATTTGAACAGCCTCCTTGTTATTAAAATATGTTCTCAACAATATTTTAGTTTATCTGATTAAAATTCAAGCTTTTGCTTCAACTGTTCTGTATATAGATCGATTCTGCGCATCTCGTTCGGAATATCAATTGTTTGTGGACAATGTGGTTTACATATATCACAGCCTATACAATGGCTAGCCTGACGGAGTTTAGGCACGTTCCTGTCGTACCCGACAAGAAATGCACGGCGTGCCTCTTTATAGTTTTCATCTTTTGAACTATTCAAGCGTTTACCCGCACTTATAATGCGATTATAATGGCCGAATACACTTGGAATATCTACCCCGTAAGGACAAGGCATACAGTACTGACACTCGGTACATTGCACATAATCGTCATTCATCATAATATCTGTAACCTTTTCCAGAGTAGTATATTCCTCTTCCGTAATAGGATCGAGCGGAGAATAGGAGCGGATGTTTTCCTGTAAATGCTCCATATACACCATGCCGCTGAGAACAGTCAATACATTTTGAGGAGTTCCTGCATAGCGGAATGCCCATGAGGCAGCACTTTCTTCAGGACGCAGTTCTTTTAACAGATTAAGTGCCTGCGAACTCAACCTCGACAGACGCCCGCCTAAAAGTGGTTCCATAACAATAGCCGGTACATTCTTTTTCTCCAGTTCACCCAACAGGTATTCGGCATTAGTATTCCATCCTGAAGCATGAAGCCAGTCTATATAGTTAAGCTGTATCTGACAAAAATCCCATTGATAATCCATGGCAAGCAAATAATCGAACACCTCTATTTCTCCATGATAAGAAAAGCCCAAATTGCGAATGTTTCCAGCTCGACGTTCATTAAACAAGAAATCGAGTAAGCCATTATCGAAAAAGCGTTTCCGTAAATCTTCCATTCCTCCCAGTCCAATACCATGCAACAGGTAATAATCAAGATAATCTACTTGCAGATCCCGCATGGATTTGTGATACATGGCTACTCCAGCCTCAAAGCTTCGTGGGGCATCTGCCCTATGGTTCGACATCTTGGTAGCTATATAATATTTATCGCGTGGATGGCGACTCAACGCTTTACCTGTTGCAACCTCAGACCATCCTCGTACATATACAGGGGCTGTATCGAAATAATTTACCCCATGAGCAATAGCATAGTCAACAAGTTCATTTACTGTATCTTGATCGACTTCATCTTCACCGTTACTGTCTTTTCGTAAAGGCCAACGCATACAGCCATATCCAAGCAGCGATACAACATCTCCCGTATGCGGATTGATATGGTAAGTCATTTTATCTGTTGGCACTTCGCCTATCATGCCTCCTTCTGCCGAAACAGTATTATTGGGTTTACACCCGACCATTACAGCGCCTGTAGCCACAGATCCTGTCCCTAGTGTTTTCAGGAAATTTCGGCGGCTTATTTCTTTTCTATTTTGGTTTTCCATCCTTATGATATCTCTTTGTTTTTACCTTCTTAATACTTTACATATCAACAGATAGCCTCCGAATATTTGCGTCAGCATACCGGGTATGGCTAAACGGAAACCCTGAAGAGCTTTATATAAGTTTCCTTCCAACAGCCATTCTCCCAATGTTCCTATAATCTGATAAGTAAGAACAACACCCAGAAGTATAGGAATAGATATTCGTTTATAATAATGGGCGGCAAATCCAGCTATAAATGCCAACAGAATAGATTTGAGCAGAATAGCAGGTAATATGCTCAAGGAAGGCATTTCAAATAGCAGATGATTTAACAAAGGGGAAAATATTGCTGTAAGCAGGCCTACTTTCCAACCATACTTATATGCCCCTATAAGGGTAAAAAAGTAAATAGGCAGTAATATCAATCCTCCCTGTGGAATTAGGTGGCATAACTGAGGTAATAAGATATTGCCTATTATAAAAAATGATGCTATCAGATATGTTCTGCCATTTTTGTATTGTAACGTATGTAGTTCTAATGTATATATATTCATTTTTTTTATTTTTTTACCTGTTGCTTCAAGTTGATTTTTAAGAATTCTGATTTTATTATAATTAAATGGAATGATGTCTTACACTCCCTTCCACATATATCGCACTGAACGGACGCGCCGGACATAAGTTCTCGCAAGCGCCACATCCAATACAAAGTTCTTTATCAACGGTGGGGATTTTCAATGAATCACTATAACCCGGATCACGGTCTATTAGTGTAATAGCCCCGGTAGGACAATGACGTTCACAGTTATCACATTGCACATCATCACGGTTTACTATGCAGTTATCCTTTATCCATACAGCCAACCCAATGGATATTGCAGATTTGTCTGCTGTAGTTATCGGTTTAATAGCTCCTGTTGGGCAGACCAATGAACATTCTATACACTCAGGACGGCAATAACCATCCTCAAATGTTATTTCGGGCTGCATAAATATTTCCAGTTTTTTGGAGGGAACAAGTATATTATTAGGACAAGCCGATACACAAAGCTGGCATGCTGTGCAATGATCTTTCACGTTCTTAACACTCAAAGATCCGGGAGGAACAATTGGAGTTTTCCTATTCGGAATCTTTTTATCTTCGATATCTGCTAATCCACCATCCACTTGCAACTGCTGAGCTTTTATTGTGCTTGTTACAGCTACCATCCCCAAGAAGGCAAGCATGTTACGGCGGGAGAACCTTTCGTCATTACGCTTTTCTACAGAAATATCTTGAACCGGTATGGTTTCGCTTACTGGTTTCTTATTACCTAATTCTACAGGAGCATAATTCATGGCTCCGAATTTGCATCTATCAATACAGTTGAAGCATGCAACACAACGATCATGGTCGATACTCATTGTTTTTACATCAATGCAGGAAGCTTTACATCCTCTTTCGCAGGCATTACATTTTGTACATTTCTCTTCATCAAATGCCACCCGGAAAATTGAATATTTTGAAAGTAAGCCCAATAAGGTTCCTACCGGGCAAATTGTGTTACAATAGGTGCGTCCATGCCGCCAGGCTAAAATTCCGATAAGAATCAATGTAATTGCAGCAATACCAAAAGTAATCCAGCTTTTAATCCAAACTTCAGTGGAATAGAAAGAATAGCTATCAACCCTTTCAGCTATCAGAGCCAATAAGTTATTACCCAAACGATAAACAGGAGTAAAAAGGTTAGATGCCATGCGACCATAGACTCCATAAGGATCGAGTATAGAAACTACAGCGCTAATCCCCCCAATAAAAGCTGTAACGAATAGAAATAATACACTATAACGCAACCATGACTTAGCCTTAGAATAGCGGAAACGGTTCTTTTTCCCTTTGCGAGTGCCCGATACACGGGATATACCATCCTGAATTATACCTAAAGGACAGATTATCGAACAGTAAATTCGTCCGAACAGCAAGGTTAGAAGTGTTAGTCCGATTATTATGCCAACGTTTACCGCCAGTATAGCAGGCACGAGTTGTATTTTTGCCATCCACCCAAACCAAATGTGTAATGTTCCTGTAAAATCAAGAAATAAAAGAGTTATCAGCAAAAAGAATACAAAAGCAGTTATTACTCTGATTTTTTTGAGCATAGGTAGTTTGTTTTTAGCGAAATATATTACTTGATCATCTCCAGTTCTTTCAACCATCGTTTTACATCAGGTTCTGCACTATCCACTGAACTTCCACGTATAGGAAGTCCTTTCAGCACAGTTGCTTTTGGTACAAGTTTTTCAATATCTCTTACACTTGCTCCTAAACGGCTTCCTTCGTGGGTAATAAAAGGTACAATGGTCTTACTTTCAAAGTTGTAACTTTCGAGGAAAGTCATAACAGCCGGAGCAATTGTGTTCCACCAATTAGGAGAACCCAGATAGATTATATCATATTGACTAAAGTCCTTAACCTGTGTTTTCAAAGGTGGGCGATATCCTGATTGAAGCTCTTTTTTGGCTTGAGCAGTTACATCATTATATTGTGCAGGGTATGCATTTACAGTTTCGATGCGAAAAATACGCCTCCTACACTCTTTTGTATCTGTTCTGCAACAATACGGGTATTTCCGTTACGCAGAGAATAATAAACAATAAGAACTTTTTTGCTGGTCTTTGCTGACTGCGCTTGTAGATTGACACTTCCGGTAAATAGCATAATAATGATGATTAAAAATAATGACTTTGTTTTCATACTTTATGAGGTGCTTAATTCATGTATACAAAACTAAACTTATATGAAAACCCTCACTATTTCAATTCAAACCATTACTTGTTCAAATCAAATAGTTTGCATAGAACGATGTGCCGTCGGAGACAAATTAGTGTGTTTTTTGATGAAATTACTGAATGAGGCAGGTTCTTCAAATCCTAACGCAAATGCTATTTCTGCCACCGTATATTGGGAGTGTTGGAGTAATTGCATGCCTTCTTGAATAATACGGTTTGTTATCAATGTGGATGTGGTTCTACCAGTAGTAGATTTGACTACTCTGTTCAGATGGTTTACATGTATGGACAACCGTTCAGCATAATCATTGGCGGTCTTCAATGTAAGAGGTTTATTGGGTATATCTATAGGGAACTGGCGTTCTAATAGAGCAAGAAACAGCTCTGCCGCACGCTGCCCTGCGTTTTTCTGAGGAACATATATGCTGGTAGTCTGCACTTTCATAGCTTCATGCACAAGCAAATGGAGATAGCAACGCAGGATATCACTTTTGGCAGAATAGTCTGAGTTGAACTCCTCTTGCATTTTCTTAAATAAATCTTGAATATTTAGAACAGTCTTATCGTCTATAAAATAGATTCTTTCTTTTGAAATATCTAGCACCGGAGTTTCAGCAAGCTGGCTATTACGGTCTCCAGCCTTAAGGAAAGGCTCATTGAATATACAATACATACCTCTTTCTTTCCCTGCCTCAATGGCTTCCCATGCGTATGGAATCATCGGATTTGAAAAAAGAATAGCCGGGCGGTCAACCATTATCCATCTGTCTGCATAGTACAATTTTCCCGTATCCAAAACAAGTCCCACTTTATAAAAGTCACGATAGCTAAAAGATGTTTTTCCAATGTTACATTTGCTTACACCTACATCTATATATTCTTCGCCTTTGTTTATAACTACAGGACTTCCATTATCTATTCGTTTATAAAATTCTGTAAGACTTTCTATCATTAGCTATATAATTTATTTATAAATATAATAATTTATAATAAAACGGAAAGGATACATCGTGATGTACCCTCTCTTTTTCATATTTTTATCATTTATAATCCTGCCAAACTCTCTATTTCTTCGGAATAACGGTTTCCTATCAATACGATTTTATTACTGTCTTCATTTATATTTTAATATCCTCAGCAATCAGTTCAATATTGACTCCGCCAAAGTTTTTTCTGAGAAAAGAAGGAAAATATTCCTAAGGTCTCCTTTATCGAGAGTAGTGGCTGCATTGAAATCTCCTGTCTGATAAGCTTTACCCAAAGTACAGAAAGAGTTTAAACCGATATCCAGTTCTTCCAAAATAGAGATTAGTTTTTCTTCAGGTTTTTCCCACCACATAAAATATTTACTTTGAAGGACTGCAATGTACAGAACTGCATGGAGGCAGCGAAATGGTCTGAGTTCTAGTTTCAGATACTCTGATGTATTTAATTTTATCTTTCTGTATCAGGTCTTTCACTGTACCTGCAACGTTTTCAATAGGCACATTCAGGTCTATCCGATGCTGATATAGTAAATCTTTTTATTAGTTAATAGAAAAACTCCAAGCAAATATCAAATTGTTATATCAGTATTTGTTGTTTGACCATTGAAGTTGCTCCCAACGCTTGTTGATGATCAACGATGGATGCAAAAATTATCATATTTAGCAGTACTTGCGGGTGAATAAATTGTTCCAGGTATTTATCCATCGATTCTGCAAAATGCACATAATGCCGCGCTAGATTTCCACCTAATACTATAACCTGAGGATCGTAATTGCATAGCAAAATAGATACGAGTCGACCCACATGGACACCAAACTCATTCCAGATTTCATGAGAGGGATCATCCATCATTTCATCTTTAAAACCCTTTATAAAAAAATGGAGATCTTCTATTGTCCGTATGAAACTACTACGATATATACGAACACAATCATAGCAAGGTACAGATAAACATTGTGCATTATAAAATGCATACTTATTATCGAGATACAGTTTATTATTCACTATCATACTCGCTCCTACATTAGGACCTAACGAAATGCACACTATATCTTTAAAATCTTTACACATTCCATGATATTTCTCCCCTAAAGCAAAGCAATTAATATCATTATTAACCCACACCTTGGTATTGAATTCGTCTTCCAATATTTTTTTTATCCCCATCCCTTTCCAGTAGGGTATATTATTGATATCGTACATCACACCTTTCTTCTCATCTACACGTGAAGGCAGACTTAACCCGATTCCTTTTATCCGCGATTTAGCTACGCTATGAATCGACGCCAACATCTTATCCATAATTGTCCTGTTACAATCCCTTTTAGTTGTTGCAATAGGCTTATCTACAAAATTGAGTATCTCATTGTTCTTTACCATGGCCATACTCATCATTCTATAGCCAATATCTAATCCTAATTCCATAACATTATTTTTTGGTTGACATTTTAGTTTTTACAGACAAACACCTGCTAATAGATTATGTAGTGTTTTTATTGTTATTTGTCTTTATTTACCAATAAAGGTTTCTGTCGGATTTTCACCTTTCAGTATAATGCCATTGGCCAGATTCAGATTGATGTCCTCCACATTGAAAACTGTAGTAGTCAGGTCAGTCCCGAAGAAACTCATCAGGTTGTTAAGCCTTTTGTAACGAAGTTGTATTGTTTCTATCGTTTTTTGCTTGAATACATCTTTTCCTTCGGGATATGCTGTTTTTGTATAGATGGTTTCTCCATCTTCTCCTGCACTTTTAATTGCTTTGATAAACATAAGATTGACACGCGATACAGCTCTTTGCAGTGATGTTTCCACTGTTTGGTTAGCAGTATTGGTGAGCCCCATATCGTAAAACTGAAGGGCACCTACATTGCCGATGATTATTGGCAAAAATATCCCTGTCAATCCTGCACCTCCACCATATCTAATGGTAAAGTCATTACTTAATATCTGAGAACTCCATGTCAGGATAGTCAAGAGTGACGATTGGTTAGCTAATCCGTAAGCAGGGAAAAATTTATAAGTTCCGATAGGTAATAAATCGGTACCTGTCAATTTCTTAGTCATAGGAACATAGTTTAGATTTGTAAGACTTACTGTTTTTTCAAACACATAATCAGTATCACCCTCTATCTGGCGGAAAGCATAAGTACTGAATCCGTCTTTTGTGTACGTCGGAGCAAATTGTGTCGCTGCTTTGGTGGCAACATCGTATCCGATAGCACTGGCATCCAGTTCAAACTTTACAGATATTTTTTCTTCCGAACCTTCAGTGGTAGCGACATTCAAGTCATCATTGTCGTTTTGGCAGGCAGTCATTAAAAAACCTACAAATACCATAAAAAAAATAGCTAGTGAAGTTCTCATTTTCTTCTTTTTTTTATTATTGATATTGGTTAAACTGCCTCCGCTTCTGATTTTAATTATTCATTTATTTTATTTGCGATTTGATCTTTAATGCAATCAGCTTCATTCAGGCCTTTATCTATTGTCGTTTCTTTTTATTCCTCTTTTCTAATTATTAATAATTTGTATATCAATAAACTCATAACCTCCTTTTCACACAAAATTTTTATATCTGAATTCTCAGATACAAATGAATTTGTCCGAAATAATTAATTACATGAGCCTGGAGTTTAATTTCTATAAGTCACTGTTAATTTAACATTCATTTTTATTATAATGTTTAAACAATGTTCCAGAATGTTTTTTTGAACTTTTAGGTGATCTATATTGTTATATTAAAATGTATTAATTCCAAAACAAAATAGAAACGATCAATTATTACCCAGCAGATATAGATACACATATTTCTTATTTTTCAATTTTCCAAAAAGTTAAAAAGACAAATTTAAAAGGATAATCATCTGTTTAACAGTTGTTTTTATTTATAGGTGTTTTCTATGTTTAACTTTTTAATATTCATAAATAATTAAAAGAAGAATCCATTTCTTCAAGATCATTCGAAAATATCAAAAATGCTAATTAATGTTAATCTTTTTTCTTTGAAAATATTTATCTAGATTTTATATGTTAATCTTTGAGTAAAAAAGATTGTTTTTTTATATTCTGAATACCCTTTATTGCAGATTAAAAATACAAATTTAACATTATATAACACAGTTTGCAATGGTGCTCGAACGGATGATTTCGGCATCTATGTCGAGTTTGTCCTTCAATTCTTTCTGCCATTGTTCGCAGAGGTGTGGCAGGCATATAACAGCAAATCGTTCTATTTCTCCACGTTCCATCAGTTCTTTGAGAATCATGAGTGCTTCGATGGTTTTTCCAATGCCTACATCGTCGGCAATCATTAGTCTTACTATATCTTGTTTAAGAGCCATTACCAGTGGAACTACCTGATAGGAACGTGGACGGAAACTGAGTTTCCCCATGCACCGGAAGGGTCCGCAGGCGTTGCGGAAAGATAGTTTGGCGGCATTATACAGAAGTTTGGCTGACTGGAAGTCGGCCAAATCATCCGCTGTAGGGTATTGAAACTCTGCTTTTTCCATAGTGTCCGATGGCAATTGCAAGGGCCGGTACACGGCTGTTGTTTCGGCATCGGAACCTCCAATGGGTTTAAGCATTAGAATATTCTTATCTGCTGAGGGCAGTATTACCCATTGGCGGTACCGGAAATAAACGAGCATTCCGGGTTTTATATCCTGATTGGTTATGATTCCTGTCATTTATCTTACTTTTCTGAAAATGTGTTTATTGCGACTTACAAAGTCTTCAATCGATTCGCGGTAATTCCATACAATGACTTCGTATCCGGCATCGCGGCAGTTGTGACGTTTTATGCGGTCTTGTTGGCTTATATGCGGGTCGTCATGGGGTTTGCCGTCGCAAAAGATGAGGGTAAACTGGTTGTCGGTCAGTTTGTATACGAAGTCGGCGTTGACATAGAGGTCTGTAATATCTACTTGTGCCTTATCTGGTAGTTTGTATCCATTTTGATACAAGTAGTCAAGCAAATGTCGCTCCATATCGGAGTTACGGTCGTATTTTTCGAGCAGATACTGGTAATGTCCTTCCAGGGTGCGGTCGCCTTGCTGGTTATCTATTTCACATTGCATAAGCATCTCGAGGGCTTCTTTCACACTGTGTCGGTCTAGTTTGTCATGGTATTGTTGGTTGTAATATGATAGTATATCGTCATAAGATGCCCGGGGTGAATCGGGACGTGTATCGGCATGGGTTTGCAGGTCGAAACCGAGTATATTATAGGCTTTGCGGAATACTTCCTGTAACTTCCGGACATTTTGAAGCAGGTCTTTGAGTATGCCGAGACTTCCCTCTACGGATTCATATATCAGTATATTACGGCTTTCGCTTTTCCCCATCAGCCATACATTTATCTCGCTTTCTTCTACCTGATAGGTGTTTTCTATGGCTTGCTTAAGGGTAAATGCAAGGGTGATAACTCCTGACTCAGACAGTTTTAGTTGTTCGATGGGCTGAATGTAGAGTATGTCAGAAGTAGAGGTCGTGTAGATTCTTACCATTTCAACGGGGTCAGAAGATCCATCTAAATCTGCATTTCTTGTTTTCCAGCGCCCCGATATCTTCCCTATCGGAAAATCGGGTTCTTTGGCGATTTTCCATTTGTTGTTCACTTGTAACAACGTTGCTGATTGATCGTATATGATTTGCAGTAAAGGATGTCCCCCAGCTTGTATGGTAGCTCTTTCTGTGTTAGCAAATCCTTTGGAAAACGAGAAGTATTGTCCTATTTCATAACCTTGCGAAACACGGTTCTCCTCATTACATGAAATACGTTCGTCTATTTGGGCTTCTGATTCGTTCAACTCAACAACATTTTTGCATAATAAAAAAGAATCAACAGATTGGAAAGGCTTATTTGTTATAGGATCGTTGTTTACATTTTTTGCTTCCTGTCCTATAAATACATAACCGGTTTCGGATGAAATTTTAAGTGTTTGCAGTAATTCTCCTTTTTCCTGATTAAGCTGCATTTTGGTTATCTTATATTTATTGCCATTGTGATAAATAAGATTATTAGGCCCAAATTCTTTTAATGCAATAAAACGCGGGCGGGAAATATATTCTCCCTGTCCGGCAGCTTTACTGGTGCCGACAAATGTACGTACAGGCAGACGGGTGAAATTATACCCGGGCAGAAAGCCTTCGGAAGCCAGATAGCGGAAAACATAAAATTCAGATTCATTACCGGAAGATGCATTGTCTTTATTGAGTAATAAATCCCGTTGACGTAAAATTATGGCCTGTGTGCGACGGGCATCTTTAATACCGGGATGGTTTGGAGTTGAGATAATTACATGTGCTTCTCTCAGATTTTTCTCTGCATTGGTATATAATATCCGCCACCGATCAAAGGCTTTATCAAGCCGTTTGTTAAAACCGGATACTTGTTGCAGAAGCCAGTTGTCATTATACCAGTTTGTCTTTTGAATGCCGGATACACTATCTGTAATTTTTCTGAACTGGTTTATCCATTGCAGGGTATTGTGTTTAACTAACTCTTCTATTTTCTCTAGTATCTCGGCTTTTATGGGTAATCTGGAACGGGTTATGTCAATTACTTCATTTACAGAGTATTTCATGTAAACTTCAAGTTCCATCAAGATAAAGGCATCAAGATGGCTTCTTATCAGTTCTTCGTTTGTAATATCCAATCGGGGTGGTACAACTACCCCATGTATCATTTTGGCTGGTGACTTGAAATAATTCCGGTCATGTGGCGAGCCTTTGGAACAAAAGGTATATACCAGGGCTGATTGTCCGCTTCGCCCTGCACGTCCACTCCTTTGTGCATAATTATCGGGGCGAGGGGGGACATTTCGCATGTGTACAATATTAAGTTGACTAATGTCGATACCAAGTTCCATTGTGGGCGAGCAGAACAAGGCGGAGAGATTTCCTTTACGAAACTCACTTTCGCGTTCAATTCGCTGGGTATTACCTAATTGTCCCGTGTGTTCTTTCCCTTCGATAATTTTACCAAAAGATTTGAAATCCTGTTTATAGAAATTCTTAAAGTAACTGTTTGGTTTAAGTGTGGTTTGCTTGTATTTGGTGAAACGTACTTCGTCCTGCAATATATTATTTTCATCACCAAGCTTCCATAAAAGGTAATCTACACGAATTCGATAGCCAAATCTTTCTTCTTTTAATGATTTTATAGTTACTTTACTTAAGAAATGTCCTTGTTCAAGAATGTTGCAAATCTCTTCAATTGTTTTTTGTACTTCGTCCAGTTTTGGTTGATATAGAGTATATTTTGTGATTAATCTTTTCATGTATTTACCCAAATAGCTCATGGGGCCAATAGAAGAGGTATATTCACGGGTTTTTATTTTGCCTAAGGGGCGTGGCATCAATATGAAAGGTGCTTCGACTTTTTCATCAAAATCGAGTGACCATTGTTTCTTTTCGTCCAGTAAATTCTTGAGTTCATTTTCTACTTCTTCCCGCTGTTCTGTCAGATAAATATGATCAAAAGCAAAGGACGTGCGGAAATAATTTAATATCTGGGTTAACATCATCTGTCTTTGTTCAGATGTCATTTTTTTTGCCCATGATATTTTTTCAAAAAAGCTTTCCTGTTGGCAAAATTAATCCAAACGGTTGTATCCAATTTCCACCAATGCTGTTTGCTCAAGATTCGGCGTTGTATAACGCCAGCCTAATTTCAGATCATATAATATCCGTATCAGAATATATTTTTGTATTGCCTTTATATTTTTTTCATCAGGCCATGCAGGATTGGTTGATGTATACCTTGCATATTCTTTTTCCTGTAGATTAAGTTCCTTATAAACTTCGAGTCCGATTTTATCACAACCCAGTCCCTGAGGAAATTTTTTCACAGAATTATATATGGCAGAACGCAAGCGGGCAATGGTAAAGAAATCATTAAAATGTCCGGCTTGCAGAGAAGCATCCTGCCGGTTGTCAGTAAAACTCAGGAATTTCTGATTTTCGGGTAATGTATTCTTCTTATGTAACGTTTTCAGTATATTAGCTCCTAATATAGTGGTGGCGGAACTACGTCCTTCATTCCCTAAACGGGTAAGTTTGGTATTTTCATTGGTTTTCAGGTCAAATATTATTCCGGAAGTGGGGTCGAAAAGCAGATATGCAGGTATATACCAAGCTTTAAGTGGAAGTTTTTCAGTTTGTTGCCATGAATATGTTCTGTTTTGATTGAAATATAGCAATCGGGGCAAACGGTGTTCGTAGAAATTCTTTATTTGTTGACCAAATTTTTTTGTGTTGGTGAACCATGAACCTGGTAGATAATCAATATCGGATGACTGCCATATATCCTCTTCATCGTCTTCCTGTAAAATTAGGTAGCCGTAAGGAAAATCATCAATATCAAGAATTCTTTTCTGTTTTCCGGTATCTTTATCTGCCTTGATATCTTCCTGCGTGATTTTTTGTGGTTGGTCATCCTGATTATCCGGATCACGTGGCAAGATTTGATTATTTATCAGCTTTACACAAATAAAGTCAGCTCCCGAATAACGACTAAATAATACTGGATAGAGAGGTATGTCTTTTTTATTGCTCTTTATATATAACTCATCGTCTAAGGTGATAAGTCTGTTTTGTTTATCGTCGAGGGTTACTTTTACCGTTCCTGTTTGGGAAATAAATTGATGTAATTTGAATGGTAAATATGATTTACGGAATTGTTTTGCAATATTGGCATTAATCTGTTCAATCCATATGAGAAGTTTCTGAATCGTTTCTATACATTTAGTTATTAGTTCACCAGAATCTTTAGAAAGTAGCTCTGCAATCTGAGATAAAGTCATAGGTTGGTTTCTTTCAAAGAATCCATTTACATTACTCAGAGCTATTCGGCTTTCCAACCAAATGATCAATGGATTATCAATGAAATCACTTACGTTTCTAGTTAAAGAAATTGTTTCATTTATAGCTTTTATTAATATTTCAGCAGAAGGAATTGTTCCAGTAAATCCTGTTGATGTTTCGAGTTGTTCCCCTATTATTTGACTGGGCGAATAGTTACAATCAAAAATAATGTTTGCTACATCTGCTACTGCTTTTTTTTTCTCAATTGCATCTCCCTCGGAACTCATAGTAGCGGAAGTGCCAATAGTTATAATTTGATTTCCTGCATAATTTTTAATACGTCTTATTAACATTGACACATCAGCGCCTTGCCGCCCCCGATAGGTGTGTAGTTCATCAAATGCAAGATATTTAAGGTTACGTGAAATACTTTTCCGTAGTTCTCTTTCGTCATAACGAGTCATGATAAGCTCCAACATCATGTAGTTTGTTAGAATAATGTCAGGTGCTTGTTCTCTTATTTCGCTTTTTTGCTCATTACTTTCCTGTCCTGTATATTTTCTATAAGTGATTGGAAATGAAGTTTTAGTTATTTCTTTCAATTCCAGGATCTGCTCATCAAGAGAAAGGTTTGTATTTTGCAATAGATAATTTGCAGGTATTTTGGATTTTAAATAATTAATTTCGTATTTTTTTATTTCTTCTTCCTGTGAGTTAATTAATGCATTCATTGGATATACAATAATGGCTCTAATTCCATTACCCGGATTGTGAAGTATATCATTGAAAATAGTGGCAAGGAAAGTCAGCGACTTTCCCGACCCCGTACCAGAAGTTACAATAAAACCTTTTCCGTTTACTCCTTTTTTTATGGCTTCTACTTGATGGTGATAAAGGTTGAAGCTTCCAATAATTTTTATCAGATCAGGGTGTATTTTATTTGGTGGAAAATCTGCAAGAGATTCCCCCTTTTTATATGCAGGATTAAATTGTATTAAAGGCTCAGGCAGATAAGAGTTTCTATTAAGTTCCTCTTCTACTTTCTTCTTAATTCTTTCATCAGAAATATTAATGAAACTTTTCAGAAAGTTTTTGTAGTCCGAAATAATGTGCTGATGAGTAGTCAGTGCCTGCATAATTTAATTTATTTACCTAATTATGCAAATATAAGATTTGTTTTCAGCTCTTTAAAATTTTATAAAAGATATATGGAAGTTAAAAGGTGGACCTATTAAATAAGATAGAAATAGTAAAATTCTAGTATGGTATCAAAATTTTAACAAAAAGATAGATTACTTGCTTACAGAAATACATCAAATACCCATAAAGGCATACTATATTTTAATTATTTTTCTAATCCGACTTTTTTTTAATAATTGTCATATTAAAATAAACATGCAAGACCAGAAATCTATCGATTTTTCTAAAAATCTTTCAAGTAGTCATTCAGACTAGCGTATTCTCAGGAAAAAGTCTTACCCTTTCTATTCTTGTTGTATCTAGGATGTATAACAGTTGTTGAAAGAGGAAAATTAAGATGTAGTAATATCTGTTTTATCTAGGATATTTTTTTTCGTATTTTCTAAATCAGTTAAGCGGCTCAAAATTTTATGATATTCAGAATGGTTTTCTTCCCAATGGATGTATTGTTCTTTTTTTAGTTTTCTATAAATTATTTTTGGAGAACTTAAATAAGAAGAACAAATTCTTACGATAACTGCTAGAAAAGAAACTCCTACCAATATTAACCAAAATGGATTATCACTAAACATGCTTTCCAAAGTAACATCTCCTTTGTATATAAATAAATAGTATACAATACCTATTAAAAGGATACCAAAACAAACAAATTCTAAAATAATTACTACCCAATATTTGAACATTGAAACGGATTGTTCTCTTTCTTCCTCCAATCTTTCTTTTTGAGAAGTAAGTTTATCAATTTCATTTATTGTGTCTTTTAAAAGCTTTCTCTCCTTTTTCTCTTCTTCTCTTATTTTGTTAATTTTATTATTTTCCTCTTCGGCTTGTATCGTTTTTTGTAAAGCTTCATTAATCTTTATTAGGCTTATCTCTTCTGTTTTTTTCTTAATTTGCTCCAATTCTTCTTTTTTGCTATCTAATTCTTGCATTTTGTCATTAAAAGCTAATATTACTTGTTCAAACCTTTCACTTTTTCTTTTTTCAATCTCCTCTTGTTTTTTTACTTCATCTTTCAGTCGTATATTAAACTCAGACGAATTAGTTTTTGCTAATTTATTTAATTCTTCGACATCAATACTATTGAGTTGTCTACTCGTTACTCTTATAGACAAATAATGTATATCTTTTTCTGTAATTTCCTCTTTTGCGTATTTTTCAATATTTGAGTCTAACTCCCTTATAATTCGAGCTGTAGGCAAAGATTCGTTTAATGAAAAAGCAATTAAAGATGTTAATCCAATATCAGAAAGTTCATTATTATTTATACTTTTATTTATAACAGGAGAACTAAGCCATAATATATTTAATAAATCATCAACTTTGATAGATTCAGGTTGATAATTATTAGTCTGTATATTGGATTCATTATCCATAGATTCTTGAGAAAAAGAATTGTTAACGAACCAACAGTTGACTTTTTCAAAATCTCTAATTTTATTACCTCTTTTTTCTCTAACATATATTAACGCCATTGCATCATGGAGGGCTGCTAAATCAGTATTTCTTACTTTCTTTAGATTTTTATAATCTTCACTATATTTTGCTTTGTTTTTTAATTTATCTGTATTTCCTACAATATTAATTCTTTTTTGAGACAGAATATCTTCAATATTGTCAGCAATCCTGTCTAAATCCACTTTAGATAGATTTCTTCTTTCACAAGCTCGATATATATCTTCTTCATTTATATATTTAGATATCATGACATCATCAAGTGTCTCCGATTTATAGTAAAGGAGCTTTTTAATTTCTTCAATTGTTTCAGGAAGAACATAAAAAGAAGCATTTAATTTTTTACAAATATCAAGAAGAGTATTACATGTGTATGTAGACTCTTTTGTATTGAGGTCAATAAGACTTACAATAAAATTTGTATCTAACAATAATGTTAATTGAATATTATTATCTTTAATATTTGGTTCATAATCAAGACGCATTGACAAAACAGAGCCTAAATAAATTCTTTTAATTTGTTCATAAAAGATACTACCATTTTCTTTAAAAAAATTGATGAAATTCGCAGCAATCAGAAAATCTTTATTATCTGGAATAGTATTTTTGTGAGATAAATATTTTGACATCGAGAGTTTATGTTTCTCAATAAATCTAATGACACAGTTATTCTCTTCATAGTCTATATTCTGTATTTTACAGAATTCCATAAAAAGATTTTGTAGGTTTTTAATGTTAATTTTAGCTTCTTCAATTTGCTCATCAAAATCTACGAAAATAAAATCTTTTATCCAGAAAGCTCCATCATTAAAAACTTGGAAATATTCACGCTCTGTATTTACATCAAGAGCAATCTGTTTAAGTATTTTCAGTAAAACAATTTTAGGAATATCAATCCCATATTCAATATTGATTCGATCTCTTATTTCATCTATTTTATTAGATTTATATTCTCCGTTTCTCCCCGAATATAAAAAATGTAAGGCTTTTTTTACAATTGGTATAAAGATATCAAGAGGACCTCTAGATAAAATTCCAGAATTGCTTATATGAGATAATAAACTATAGGTGACAGCTTTATTATATATATTGTTTTCCATGTTTTGCGTAATTTTTATCTCAAAATTAACTATTTATAACGATATATGGTTATATCCCAACACCATTTTTGCCTAAATATTTTTTTCAATTACTTCCCTTAATTCATGTATAGCAGTAGAAGGCGATATATCCTTAAAATGACGCATATAATCAATCCCTCACAACCTCCCAATATCCACCCCTAGCCGAACCATTACGGACAATAACACCTTCTGTTATCATTTTTTGAAGGTGATATTTAACTCCATCGGAAGTTATACCCAATATTGAAGCTAACTCGTTGCGGGTAATCTTGGGATTATTATGTATCTGTTCTATGATTTTGTCACGTGTCGAGCGTGGAGTGTTACTTTCGAGAGCCAAAGTTTCGTCAATTACTCCCAAGATAAACTCTATAAACGGAGTGCAACCATCTTCTCCTCCACTAATGGCAATAGCTTTATAATACTCCTTACGATATTTATAAACGATATTCTCAATGGGTAGATTTTTGAATACAGGTCGCCAATTGGCAAGGATAAGCGTTTGCCAGAGTCTACCTGTTCGTCCGTTACCATCCGAGAACGGGTGTATAAATTCAAACTCATAATGGAAGATGCAACTTTTTATCAATGGATGCTCTTCTGTCCTGTTTAGCCAAAGGAATAACTCTTTCATTAACTGTGGTACACGCTCAGCTGGCGGTGCATAATGAATAATTTCTTCACCCGAAGCCACACCAACGCCTCCCGACCTAAAACGCCCTGCATCATCAATCAATCCGGTTTCCATTGTAAGATGTGCTTTCAAAAGGTCATCCAGGCTGTTCGGATTTAGCGTTTCAAGCAATTCGTAGGCTTTAATGGCGTTTCGAATCTCCTGTACTTCATTAATAGGTGCAACAACAGGCTTGCCATCCAATATAGCTGTAATTTGATCTGTCGTCAAGGTATTACCCTCAATAGCTAAAGAGCCTTGAATAGTTTTTATACGGTTTATTCGATGCAATCGTAATCCCTCTTGAGTATAAAAACTACCCACTGCTTCGCTTATCTTAGAAACAAGGTCGATAATTTTAGGCGTGATCTTATAAGGTGGTTCATATGACATAAAGCAAAAGTAGAAAATAATTTTAAATTAGGGTAGTTAACAGGGTAGTTTTTGTCAGGTAGTACTACCCAATAAAAATTAAATGCTAAATTTTTTATTTAAAAATGAAATTCTGGATAATACTTTCAGAACTTTCCATTAAATATTTCGCCTTTTCACCAAAACCACGTATATTTACGTAAGTGGTTGACAGTAAATAGAATGTATTTGCCGCTTCTTTTGGGGTTTGTACCTAAAAAATCGTCATTTGATTGGTTATTAATCACCTATGCATTCTGCATAATGACCTGTTATAGTAAAACCTGAATTTAAAGGGAAAGGACTGTTAACTCAACTGCTGATATTCCTATGCTCGGAATTTGGTGTAAATTTCAAAAGAGGTCTAGCCTTTGTTGAAGAAGCAAACCATTTGTCTTTAGAAATTCTTCGATATTATTTCAGGAAAGAGACTGCTACCTTTACATATCAAGACCGGAAATATTATGCTTTTCTGTTCGACCCGAAAGATTTATTGCGGAAATATAATAAGGCTTAGGGTGAAATCCTTAATTTGATAAAACAAACATTTGTACTAATCATTTTAGTTTCGGATTTCTCATAGTAGTTGAATATCTAAAAGAAATAAGAAGATTCTATATGCAAAATTACCTTAGCCGGAAAAGAAATTTAGGTTGCAATATTTTTCAAACCATTTCTTTGTATCTCAAAAGTTGTGTGCAAATTGTGTGTACATATAAAAGAAAAAAGACTTGCGATTTCTCATAAGTCTTTGATTTTCAAGTGGACGTTGACGGATTCGAACCGCCGACCCTCTGCTTATAAGGCAGATGAGCAACAGGATGAAGGATATGCGACATATGATCTTTTTGATTTAGGAGAGTTTGATCAAAAAAATACTGTCAGGACAAAATATGGCACCAAGAAGGAATTGCAGGATATGATAGATGAATTGCATAAATATAAAATATCCGTTTATCTGGATGCTGTGATGAACCATAAATCATGGGGAGATTATACTGAGCGATTTGAAGTAGTAGAAGTTAATCCCGAAGAAAGAACAGAAGATATTTCCCAGCCATTTGAGATACAGGGATGGACTGGATATAATTTCCCGGGAAGGGATAAAAAGTACTCCGATTTTGAATGGCACTGGTATCATTTTTCAGGAACGGACTATAATGATGCGGTTAAAAAAAGCGGCATATATAGAATACTTGGAGAAAATAAGTCATGGAGTGAGGGAGTAGATTCCGAGAATGGTAATTATGACTTCCTGCTCGGAAACGATCTCGATCTCGACCATCCCGAAGTAGTTGGAGAACTGAACCGCTGGGGAGCATGGGTGTCTAAAGAACTAAATTTGGATGGTATGCGTCTTGATGCTATAAAGCATATGAGCGATCAGTTTGTCAAACAATTTCTCGAAAGTGTGAGAAAGGAGAGGGGCGATGAATTTTATGCTGTAGGGGAATATTGGAGCGGAGATCTTGATTCCTTAGGAAGATATCTTGGAGCGGTAGATGGATGTATTGATCTTTTTGATGTGCCGCTTCATTATAATATGTTTGCGGCATCGCAGCAAGGCAAGAAATACGATATGCGACAACTTCTTCAAGGGACGCTTATTTCTATATCTTCCGATCATGCTGTGACTTTTGTTGATAATCATGATTCTCAGAAGGGAAGTTCCTTGGAATCTCAAATTGAAGACTGGTTCAAACCTTCTGCTTATGCATTAATATTATTGATGGAGAAAGGCTATCCATGCATTTTTTATGGAGACTATTATGATATATCGGGAAAGCAATCACTGCATCAAACAATAATTGAAATATTGATACATACCCGTCAGAAATATGCATTCGGGAAACAACAAGATTACTTTGATGATCTCGCAGTAGTTGGTTTTGTGCGCGCGGGAGATAATGAACATCCGGATTCTGGTTTGGCACTTCTCATCTCTAATGGAATGAGTGGAAATAAAATTATGAATGTAGGAAAGAAGCGTGCTGGTCAGCAATGGTTTGATTTGACTGGTAATATTAAAGATAAAGTTGTGATTGATAAGGATGGAAATGGGAATTTTACTATCAAGGATGGTAAAGTTGCAGTGTGGGTAAAATTTTGATGAAGATGTTCAATTCGACTGAATGGATGGAAGAGAATTGATTTTTCTTTCAGCATTTTTTAATAACCAATATAAAAGTTTTTCGATTTTATAAAAAAATACTATCTTTGCACTCGCTTAAAAGCAAAAAGGATGGTCCGGTAGCTCAGCTGGATAGAGCAACAGCCTTCTAAGCTGTGGGTCGTGGGTTCGAATCCCGCTCGGATCACTGATAAAATGAATAAGCGATTGATAATTAATGATTTATCTTTCGCTTATTTTATTTTACATACAAATTTACATACATCAGATTTATAATAGGTAATAGCTCAATCCTTAATAGAACTCATTTAGAATGCATTTTCTTTACTAACGTTTTTACTTACTTATTTACAGTATAAATGTTAGCTAAAACAGAATAATACTTTTTACACACATTTATACTTGCTTTTTACAGTATAACAGTAAGTAAAAGAAATGGCCTTATCTCACGACAAAGCCATTCAAAAATGATCAAATTTACAAACAGTTATTTTTTCTGTAAGTCCTGTTGTAGCTTTTTAAGTTTATCCTTAGTATCCGTGGAGTTAACATTAATAATTAGTTCTTTTCCGTCTTGACCTGATAACTCTTTCTTTTCCGCTAAACCTAATATTCTAGAAATAATATTAGAGTTGTAAGCTCCTACACACGCCCCCTCTATTTGATTTTGCCTAATAACCTCACGTATATGTGTTACGACGTCTAAAAAATCTTTTCTATCCTCATAATTAACGAGCATTCAAGCTGGACTCAGCGCACGCGTGTGCTCATACGGACTGTCGGGTGTGAGGTCAGAGGCGTATTGAGTGACAGTTACCGGCGATTGAACAGCGTTGAAATACTCACAGCATTTATACAGGAAGCTGGATTTCAGGGTGCCGTTATAGCCGATGCCTATATGAATGATACGAAAGTATGGGCAGAAACTATTCTTCCGGAACCTTTTGTCATCCCGACAAGGAAAAACGGCGATGTGGTAATTTTCGCCGGAGCCCGCTTCAGTACTTCGGATTATGGAGATGGTGCCGTCGATATGCGTGCTTTCCTCCTGAATGGAGCCTGCTTGAACGGAATGGTCAGGGAAAGTATTATGAAGCAGGTACATCTTGGCTCCCGCCTGCCTGACAATCTGCAACTAAGCCAACGGACGTACGAACTGGATACCAAAACAACCGTTTCAGCCGTCCGGGACCTGACACGTGGATTGTACAGCAAAGAAAACATCATGCAAAAAGCTATTGAGATACAAGGGGCCTGCGAAATTGATGTTGATTTCGACAATGAATTAAAAAACCTTGTAAAGAAAGGATCGTTACTAACATCTGATAGTGACAGTATCGAAAAGATATTGATGAATAACAACCCGGCTGACGGGGTACAAGGAGAAGCGACACTTTGGAAACTTACTTCTGCGATTACTGCTCATGCACGGGAACTAGAACCACGCAGGAGCAGGGAACTGCATGAGATCTCAGGTGCATTACTCAACCGGGTAAAGGTGAATTAGGGAAAAGACGAATCGAGCACGCAGATCAAAGAAATCTGGTTTGCGTGCTTTAATCCTAAAAATTTGACCCACATGAAAAAGCATTATGCAAATGGAAAACCTGAACGAAAAAGAAAGAGTATTTAACTATGCCAAAGAGCTTAAGCTGCCTGTTCTGCGGGATGAACTTGATGACTTTATTACTTTGGCAACCGATGAGAATTGGTCGTACCGGGCATTGATATGCCAGCTATTAACCAAAGAAATGGACATGCGTATCGAGGCTCGACGCAAACAGCGGATCAGGATAGCCGGGTTCCCCGAACTAAAGTACCTTCAGGAACTGGTAAGGGAAGAACTGCCTAAAGATGCACAAACAGCATTGCCGGAACTTGAAACCCTGGAGTTTATTAAGGATGGACGTAATATCGTATTTTGCGGTAACCCGGGTACAGGCAAGACACATATATCTATAGGTTTGGGTATTAAAGCCTGCCTGGAGGGATATACCGTCTTTTTTACATCTGTTCCAAGACTGCTTACTCAAATCAGGGAATGCCGATCCCAGAAAAGTCTAAGACAGCTCGAACTACGCTTCCAAAGGTATGACATGGTCATCTGTGACGAGTTCGGATATGTCTCTTGTGATAAAGAAGGTGGGGAACTATTATTTAATCATTTATCGCTCAGAGCCGGAAAGAAAACAACTATTATTACTACGAATCTAGCTTTTAGTAGATGGGGGGAGATAGTTAAGGATAAGGTACTGGTGGCTGCAATGGTCGACAGGCTCACGCATAAAGCATATCTGATTAACATGAACGGACAGTCATACCGTGTTAAAGAAACTCAAAAAATGTTACAATCTAATGAAGAATAAATATCTTTAACCAATCTCAGCCGAGACACTTAGTGGTATACTTTTCAATTACTAAGTGGACTACTTTTCAATTATATTATACACTTCAAGAGCACTCCGTACATTCTTTATATTACAAAGCGTATCAAAATCAATATGTTTATTTGCATTCCTGATTTCTTTTATCCTTCCTATATTTTCAGATATCGAAATGATGGAAGTTATCATTTTGTCCGTAATCGTGTATTCAAGAATCATATAATCGACATTATACTATTTTTTTATACTAGCGAAGATATAAAATGTTTTTCTTAAATATACACTTCTGTTTAATTATTATATTATAAATTATACTATATCCAAATTTTAAACGAATGCAATTATAGTATAAATAATAATATATATTTGAATAAGGTGTTTAATGAATTTTGAGGAGCTTCTGTTTTATAAGACATAAGTTAATAATGATCTTATAGTCTGATTTGCGCTAATCCTGATATTAGAACCTCTATGGATGAAGAAATTCAAACGTGTTGTTTCTAAGTATTTGTGATACTATTCACTATTCAGCTAAGGGGGACATATGCGGCCACATGTGGACACATGCGGCCACATCACTGGTTATCTGCGTATTAATAGATATCATTGCCATATATTTGTAAAAAATAAAATAAACAAGGCCATGAGAATGGCCAATTATTCACTAATTTATTTTCTTAATTATGGAAAATGATAACATAATTTTAATCAGCCAGCCGGTCTTCGAAGAAATGCTCAGCCGGCTGGAAACACTTGCCAGGCGTGTGGACTATCTCCACGAAAAGTACAAGAGAAAGAAACTGGAAGATCGCCTTAATGGCGAGCAAGTATGCTCTATCCTGAACATAAAGCCGAGGACCTTGCAGACATACAGGGACACCGGAAAAATAAGCTTCACCCAGATAGACCGCAAGATATCCTACCGCGTAAGCGATGTGAATAGGTTTCTCAGGGAAAATACCAATAAACTCTAAAAATGAAAAGTTATGAATGTAATAGACAAGAATGATCCGGCTATCCAGACTGTATTCAAATCAATGGACCGGGTGTCCTCCAAACTGGACGAGTTGTTTAAAGACTACAGGCCTCTGCTTAACGGCGAGCGTTATATACCCAAGAAGGAATTGGCCAAACAATTAGGTGTCTGTGACCGCAGCCTGCAGGAGTACCGTAGAAGGGGAATGCTTCCTTATATCCAGAACAGCAAGAAAGTCATGTATCGTGAAGCAGACGTCGAGCGCATGCTCGAAAAGATGTATGTCAAGGCATGGAAACTGTAAAAACCCGATCGCAATCCCGGTATGTTTTACCGAATATCGGGATTGTATTTTTATACATCTTAATTAAATAAATACAAGCATGAAAAATAATTTAAGAGGTTGCAAGAACAGGCAGATTGAAGAACATAAACCCCTAAAATACAAAGATATCAATATGTGAGTTGCAGATGCTTACAGAATGCTGATTTTATGACGCTCCCAGGCAGATTTGAATTAGAGACCACTACTTTTTGAGAATTTATCGCATATTTATTCATGTTTGTATAATAAATATACATTTTACTGAGTGGATTTTGTTTCATTTTCTCAAAGAGCAGGCTTATATTTTTTGCCTTTACGCGAAGATAATAAAAATTCCAATATGTTTGCAGAATGTTGAACCTAAAAAGAATATTTTGCCACGCTTATTCTTTTCTGAATCTCCTGCAGGTGCCATAGATGCTAGTCCTGCCTGGGACTTGAATAAATTCTTTCAAATGTACTGAAAACAGGGATAACTTCATAAAAAGCATGGCATAATTATTCGGACTCCCATATCGGGCTGCAAATCAAGGAAAAACAGGTAATAAGTTCAGTGATTAAATTGTAATAAACTTTTCTAAAGGCAAAAAACAGCTCGTTTTCAGGCTGGCAGAAAAACACTCTGTTTTAATGAATATTCCTCTTATTCCTGATTGGCTTCTGTTTCTTCTTTTCCTTAGCCGTTAATTTCTATTTATCGCTCTGCAAATCGTGACTAAAATCGTAACAAACCGAATAGAATCATCAGGTACGATTTAAGTGACGGCATATATACATTTTAGATATATATAAGGTGTACTATATATAATATGAATATTTATAAAAAATGTAGAGTACTCTATAATATAGGAATAACTGAATAAAATAAAATAGGACAAACAAGAAAGAACAAGACAAGACTTATGCAGCGTACAGCAAGGAATACCTTTTGCATTCTCTTCCTGGTAAAGAAGAACGATGTCAGAAAATCAGGACTGGCTACCATTATGGTCCGGCTGACTATTAACGGGGAGCAGGCCCAGTTCTCCTGTAGGCTAAGCATCGATCCCGCCTTATGGGATATCAGGACAAAAAGGGTTATAGGGAATGACCAGTACAGCGAAGCTGTCAACAGGCAGCTGGATACTATCCGCAAAGATATACAGCAGCATTATATCCGGCTGTCGGAATCCCTGCAATATGTATCCGTCCACCGGCTCAGGCAGGCTTTTCTGGCTACTGGAGAAGAAACGCTCCTCAGCTACCAGTTCAGGGAGCAGGTAAAAATCTACCGCTCGAAGGCCGGAAGGAATATATGTACGGCGACTGCGAATATCTACAAGCTGACACTGGACAGGCTGTTTGAGTTTATGGAATTGAAGTACAAGGTGCGGGATATCCATATCCAGAAGATAGACCTGTGGTTCTTAGAGAAGTTTTACCTGTTTCTGAGGAAGAAGTACAGGTGCAGCAATAATACAGCCATCAAGTATATGAAGCGCTTTGCCTCGGTAATGAACTTTGCGCAGAAGACAGGATTGATACAGGTAAACCCGTTTAATCTTTTCCGCTTCCATATAGAGAAGAAAGAGCCTGTGTACCTGACAGAGGAGGAACTGAAAAGTGTCACTGAAAAAGAATTTATTACCCGCAGATTAAATACAGTCAGGGATGCTTTCGTGTTCAGTTCTTATACAGGCTTGTCTTTCTCGGATATAAAGGCATTGAAACTGTCGGATATATTGAAAGATGAATCTAAAGATAAATCGGAATACAGGTACAGGCTGCGTATATGCCGGACGAAAACAAACACAATCTCCTATATTCCCCTGCTGGATAAACCGTTAAGGCTGATTGAGAAATATACAGGTGTCAGATTGAGTGAGATAGAAACGAAACCAAGAATAAAAATAGAAAAGGCAAAAGACATAAACAATCGAAGTATCTTTCCGCTAAAGAGTAACCAGAATACCAATGAATACCTCAAAGAGATTGCTGAGCTGTGTAATATAAACAAGAGGATTTCCTTCCATTCAGGGCGGCACAGCTTCGCCAGTTTAATCACGCTTGAGGAGGGCGTTCCGATAGAAACCATCAGCCGGATGCTCGGGCACAGCAACATACAAACCACTCAAATCTATGCCCGGGTTACTCCGAAGAAACTCTTCGAGGACATGGACAAACTCATAGAGGCAACCCAAGATTTAGTATTAATCCTTTAACAAATAATATCATGCGTTCAACATTCAAACTGTTATGCTATATCAATCGGGCAAAAGTCAAGTCTGACGGTACAACAGCCATCCTGTGCCGGATTTCTATTGACGGCAAGCAAACCGTTCTTGCAACAGGCATCTATTGCAAGCCCGAAGACTGGAATACCAAGAAAGGCATTATTAAAACAGAAAGGGAGAATAACCGCCTTTCGGAGTTCCGTCAGCGTTTAGAACATACCTACGAACATATCCTGAAAGAGCAGGGAGTTATCAGCAGTGAACTTCTGAAAAATACGATTGTGGGAGTAAACTCCATTCCGGTGTACCTGCTCGAAGCGGGCAAGATAGAAATAGAACGCCTGCGGGTTCGCTCCATAGAGATAAACTCGACTACAACTTACCGGCAATCCAGACTTTCACAACTGAACTTGCAGGAATTTCTTCACTCACGAAGAATGGAAGACATCGCCTTTGCGGATATTACCGAAGAGTTCGGAGAATCATTCAAAATCTTTATGAAAACCACTGCAGACCGAAAATCAGGGTATATCAACAAATGTTTGACTTGGCTAAACCGTCTCATCTACATAGCTATTGACCAAGAAGTGATAAGGAGCAATCCGCTCGAAGATGTACATTATGAAAGGAAAGAACCTGCCAAGCACAGGTATATCAGCAAATCCGAATTGAAACGGATTATGGAAACTCCGATGCGGGATGAACGTTTGGAACTGGTTCGGCGGGCGTTTATCTTTTCATCTTTCACGGGACTTGCCTACGTGGATATGCACCGCCTATATCCGCATCATATCGGTAAAACATCAGAGGGCAGGCTTTATATTCGCAAACAGCGGGTCAAAACCAATGTAGAGGCGTTCATCCCCCTGCATCCGGTAGCGGAACAGATATTGATGCTCTATAATATCACCGATGACAGCAAACCTGTATTTCCTTTACCGCTTCGGGATATGATTTGGTACGACATCAATCAAATCGGTATTTTGGCAGATTTAAAAGAGAATCTTTCATACCATCAAAGTCGGCATAGCTTCGGCACATTGGCGATTTCAGCAGGTCTTTCTATTGAGAGTATCGCCAAGATGATGGGACATGCAAATATTTCTACCACGCAGGGATATGCACAAATTACGGAACAAAAAATATCCGAAGATATGGATAAACTTATGGAACGCAGAAGCAGGAAAGGAGTAGCCCAATGAAAGAAGAAAGAACTACAATAACGATTAGCGATAGCGGAATAGTGAAAGTTCCTAACAACATCCGAATGACTATTGACGAAATAGCCTACCTGTTTGATATTTACTACCAAACAGCAAAAAAGCATATCCGCACCATTGAAAAATCAGCGATTGCAGAGGGCGACAGTACGCTATCTTGTACGGTTGAGGGAATGACCATCTACCCCGACTTCTACGGGTTGGAAATGATTATCGTCCTTGCGTTTCGGGTTCAGAGCCATAACGCAGAGATATTTCGGAATTGGTTGATAAGAAAGCTGACTAAAGCGGAAATCCCCGAAATGCTGATAATGTCTATTCAAAATCCAATATTGAATTAACCAATGTTTTACCAAATTAATGACGGCAGGCTTTTGATTTTAACAGCCTGCCGTTTTTAGAATGCGTAAAAGTTATTTCCCGTCCAATTCCGGTTATTTCCCGTTCATGGCTTCCCTGCCGTTTGGAGGGGCGGAAGCTGTGCGAGAATAACCGAAAGTCCGAGAATAACTTTTGCGGGTAATGGCTTTTCGTTTAGCCATTATCTAAATTTGTGGCAGGTTTTATAATCAACAATCCTTCCATGATGGTGATACTTACATATTGTTCAAAGTCAAAACCTGCCCGTTCCAACCAGCGACCATTCAGCCGGAGTTCGGGTACAACAGTTTCTCCATGTTGTAATTGACGGTAAAGCGGTTGGAGTTTCAGGTAGCGTACATGGGCTTGTTCGGCTTTTAGTTCAAGGATTACTTCATCCGAAGCAGGATGAATGACTTTCTTAATAGTAGCATGTGCTTCTTTCTTTTTTGCAGCGTCTTCCTTTCGGGCTACTTTCTTGAAACCAGAGGGTTGATTCTCTTTTCTTGTTTTCTTTTTGGTGATAAGCATATCAATATATATTTTGGTTGGCTGAAAATAAAAAAACGGTTCCAGCCTTTCCCGCTGCTTATCACCATAGAGGCTGTGGGTGCATTAACA
>JAITVH010000052.1 GCA_031285905.1 Prevotella sp. | reverse complement strand
GATTATTTTATACTGCGCGTAATCATCGAATACCTCCGCTCCCGCTTCGGACATTCTGATTACTTGCCTTCCTTTTGGCCTAAGTCCCAAAAGGAAGCAAAAAGACTTTAGCATCCAGCCTTTCGGTTGACCCATAAATGGCTTATCGCCTGAAAGAGACCTACGGACTAACGTCCCGTCTCTTTCTACGCCGATTTCCCCATATGGGTACCCAACCTCCAGGCAAACGGACGCAGGGCTAAAGCACCAATAACGCCAAGCGACAAAACTTGTAACTCAAATAGAATATATAATCTCAATTAATAACTAGTATTAGTTATAAAACTATATTGTTTTTCAAGCATATACCTGCACAGGTCAACCCGCCACCAAAACCAATAAGCAATAGATTGTCACCGTTCTTTATCTTACCTGAGGCAATCCCGCTATACCATGCTATAGGAATGGATGCAGCTGATGTATTTCCATAATTCCTGATACTTTCTATGCATTTATCTATAGGGATAGCAAGTTCTTTACAAACCGCCTCCAATATCCTGATATTGGCGCTATGAGGGATCAGAAAATCAATATCGGATAAACTCATATTATTTTTCTTGGCTAATTCATGTATTTTGGTCACCAATGTAGAAACTGCCCACTTGAAAACAACACGTCCATTCTGGTGTAATTTGTTATCCGGTATTATTATTTCTCCATTGATTGGGGCTGCCTGATGTGATAAATATAAATCTTTACCGTAAGAACCATCTGTATCTGTTAGAATATTCAAGATATGATTCTCCGGACTTGCTTCTACAATCACGGCTCCTGCGCCATCTCCAAACAAAATACATGAATTACGATCGGAAAAATCTGTTACCTTAGATAAGGTTTCCGCTCCTATCACTAATATCTTCCTGTGTGTTTGCGCTGCTATTAATCCCTTAGCCATAATAATTCCATAAACAAACCCGGCACAGGCCGCAGATATATCCATACATCCGGCACCCGAGATATTCAGTCTTGTTTGTACCTGACTGGCTACACTTGGTACGATTTGATCAGGAGTACTGGTTGCCACAATAATAAAATCAATATCGCTTATCTTTGTGTTATGATTTTTTACTAAAGCCTGAACAGCCTTTACACATAAATCGCTGGTATATTCATTATCTGAAGAGAAGAAACGTTTTTCTATCCCGGTTCTTTCCCTAATCCACTGGTCAGATGTATCAAGATATGCTTCAAAGAAGGAATTTCTGATTTCTTTTTCAGGATGGTAAATTCCGATAGAACTTATTGTAGCGCTCATCTTTATTATATTTTAGTAATTAAATATTCAAATTTACTTACTAATAAGTAAGTATCATAGACAAAAAAATATTAAATATTCAGTAAACTGTATTGAATAGATTTGTAGATATCATTTTTCAATACCTTATTCATTAGTAAAGCTGAAAGCATAGCTGAATGTATTACATAAGCTTGCTCCAGTGAGGTTTCATCAAATTTGAATACACCAGCCTTTTTTCCTTTATCTAATATATCTGACAGCCAGCCGATAATAGTATTGACTAACTTTTGCAGTTCTTTTTGCATATTTTCAGGCAGAGTATCATATGAAGGGGAAAGGGAACCAACAATACAAGCAAAATGCTTATCTATAAAACGATCATGCATGGTGATATAGTTCATTAATTGCTGGCTACAGTCTAAGTTTTTCCAAAAATCCGTTTTTTCTTTGAATGCAAAAAGATTCCTTTTTATTACTTCTACACCCAGATCACCTTTAGCCGGAAAATAATAGTGTATAGCTGCATTTTTGATATTCAGCTCTTTAGATATATCCGCATAACTAAAAGCATTGTATCCAACTGAACGAATGAGGTCGTTGGCTATAGTTATTATTTCATTTCGGGTATCTTTCATGTAACAAATATACAAAACTTACTTATCAGTAAGTATAATTTTTGTATTTTATTTTTCCGGATTTATCTATAGTTATAATCAGTTGAAAGTGGAAAGTTGAGAGTTGAATTGGAGCGAAGTGTAAATCGGCGGAGCCAAAATGAAGCGAAAAGAGTTCTTTGAATTGTAAAATCGACGGAGTCAAATAATGTAGAGAAAAGTGTTACCTTTACATACGCTACGCTCCTGTGACCGTTGGTTGTTACCTTTTAGTTAAAATGTAACTTTTATCATGTGAATGTACGAATTTATATGATTTAATGAGAGACAGCTTTTAACCCTATTACTGATAAAATTAGTGTAATAATAAAAAATATCCTCATAACACTTGCCGGCTCTTTGAATACAAGAATACCTAATAGAACCGTACCTGCTGCGCCAATACCTGTCCATACAGCGTATGCGGTCCCCATTGGAATAGTTTGTGTGGCTTTGATTAACAATAACATACTCGATATAATACACACCCCAAAAAAGATGTACCAATAGTAATTATAAGGGGCAAATGCGTCTTTTGCCTTGGATAACGAAAATGTGAAACCTACTTCAAATAAGCTTGCTACTAATAAATATACCCAACCCATAGTCTTTCTTATTGTTTTAGTTGTAATTTGTATAGAAGTTATTGAATAATCGTTCAATGATGTAATAAAAAAAATAGTCTATCGCAGCAAATTCAAATAATGAAATAAAGAATCTTCCAATTTTTTCACAATAGTTTTTTCATCTGAATTGAAAATACTTTGAAACCAAATTCCATCTGTAATAGTAACTAACTGTTTTGACGAAGATACTATATCGATGTTTGATTTTATATAATTCGCGTCAATGCTATTTCTTAATGAATTCTCCCATCCAATAAGCTCTTTATCAATAGTGGAAGTGTATTTATTCCTGAAAATATTATCTTTCTGCATTACCTGATAAAAAAGAAAATGATAATTCAACATAGATAAATCCTGCTGCCCGAATGTTTCAATGGTTATATCAGAAATTGTTTCTTCAATACGCTTGAATCGCTGGCAAATGAAATCAGCAAATTCAAAAACAGTATGATCTTTCGTTTTTCTTATATCGAAATCGAATATTTGGATAAAATATCTTTCTGTTACTTGTATAAAGAGTTCCTCTTTATTTTTGAAATAATGGTATAGCAAACCTCTTGACAACCCTGTTGTCTGCTGAATATCAGTAATTGAAACAGCATCGAATCCTTTAAATAGCAAAAGTCCGAAAGTTTTTTTTAGTATTAATTCTTCTGTATCCATAATTGAACAATTGTTCAACAAATATATAACTAAATTATACTTAAAACAAGTACTAAAGATAAAAACTAACTGAAATTGTGACAATAAATCAAAACAGAAGTACGTTTTAGCTTAAGAATCACTAACTTAGTAGTACAGATACACAGATTTTATAAACTAACAGGAGACAATAATGGCAGCATTTATTATTCTTTTTATATACATAGTATATTTTATATGCTTGTATTTCAGCTACAAAAAAGCATTTTTTGTAGAGGATAACTAAATAAACAAAGAAGACCTTGTATATAAGAAAAATACAAGGTCTTTTTATATATTGAATACCTTTTCCTATGCTAGAGTGATATCTTTATCTAAATATACATCCTGCACCGTTTGTATAAGTTCAATACCATCTTTCATAGGACGCTGAAAAGCTTTCCGTCCCATAATCAACCCCATACCGCCTGCACGCTTATTTATAACTGCAGTATATACTGCATCTTTTAAGTCGGATTCTCCATGAGACTCTCCTCCCGAATTAATTAGGCCTACCCGTCCCATATAGCCATTAGCTACCTGATAACGGCATAAATCAATCGGGTGATCTGTTGCTAATTCAGAATACATGCGTTCGTCCCACTTGCTGAAATTGATTACTTTAAATCCTCCATTATTGGTTGGAAGCTTTTGCTTAACAATATCAGCCTTGATAGTGACTCCTATATGGTTTGCCTGACTGGTCATATCGGCTGAACTACTATAGTCGACACCATCTTTCTTGAAATCACTGTTCCTCAGGTAGCACCATAGAATGGTTACCATACCCAATTCGTGGGCATACTCAAATGCTTCTGATATCTCAATTATTTGCCTGCGGCTTTCTTCCGAACCGAAGTATATAGTAGCACCAACAGCACATGCACCCATGTTCCATGCTTCTCTGACTGATCCAAACAATATCTGATTATAAGAAGTGGGATATGTCATAAGTTCATTGTGATTGAGCTTTACTATAAAAGGTATCTTGTGTGCATATTTTCTTGCAACAGAGCCTAATATACCGAAAGTGGAAGCAACGGCACTACAACCAGCCTCTAAACCAAGTTTCACTATATTTTCAGAATCAAAGTAAATTGGATTAGGAGCGAAAGAAGCGCCTGCAGTATGTTCAATATCCTGATCTACAGGCAGAATTGATAAATATCCGGTATTAGCCAGTCGTCCATGCCCGAAAAGCCTACGCATACTATTAAGAGTTTGAATATTACGATCTGAATCTATCCATATTCTTTCTATGAAATCAGGTTCCGGGGCATGGATAAGAGATTTATCTATACTCTTACTTACATGTCCTAACAGATAGTCGTGTTGGTCTCCCAAAATTTTTGTAATCTTTGAATTAGCCATGATTATATATGTTTAGTAATGAGTTTCTGTAAATAACAGGTAGTTTATAATAGAACCAATGAGTGGTTATTTAAGTTTTTGGAAAGTGATAAAAATTAACAAAAACAGGTAATATTACCTAAAATAAGTCTGACAAAATCGTTATGAGAAAAACTATAAAAGAGCTATCTTTGAACTCCTTGTAATAAAGTCTTTTAAACTATAACAAAAAACCTCTATGAAGAAAAGCTTTCCATTTGTATTATCTGTCATTGTCATTATGCTACTGGCATCATCATGTAACAGCAAATCCAGCCAAAGCAAAGTCGATGCAGTAGCTGCTGACACCGCCTCCTTTACTAATCCATTGATGTCTGTAGGTCCTGATCCATGGGCACTATATCATGAAGGGAAATACTACTATATGCACACGATGCAAGATAAATTAGTACTCTGGGTAACAGAAGATATCACTGATATAAAGAATGCTCCAAGTAAAACGGTTTGGATACCAACTGATCCTTCTAACTCAAAGCATCTTTGGGCACCTGAAATTCATAATATAAATGATAAATGGTACATCTATTATGCGGCAGACGACGGTAATACAGACAACCATCAATTATATGTGTTGGAAAATTCGAATAAAGACCCGTTTGAAGGTGAATTTGTGATGAAAGGTCGTATCAGTACAGACAAAGAGAATAACTGGGCTATCGATGGGTCTTTATTCCAGCATAATGGCGAACTATATATGGTCTGGTCGGGATGGCAAACCAGAAGAATAGATACAGAGACTCAATGTATATACATCGCACGTATGAAAAATCCATGGACACTTGGTTCGGAAAGGGTTTTGATATCTAAACCTGAGTTGGAGTGGGAGAGACACTATATCAATGTTGACGGATCTGCTCCGGATTACATTATTTATGTAAACGAAGGCCCACAACCGTTGATAAGTCCTAAAGGCAAGTATGTACATGTGATTTATTCAGCCAGTGGTTGTTGGACGCCATATTATGCTCTAGGTATGCTGACCGCTGATGCAGATAGTGATCTACTTGATCCTAAATCGTGGAAAAAGGCTCCACAATCATTATTCAAACAATCTCCTGAAAATGGTGTTTACGGAACCGGACATAACAGTTTCTTTAAATCACCGGATGGAACAGAAGATTATATCCTGTACCATGCACGGGATACCGAAATGAATCCTCCGGGAAAAGGTGATACACGTTCCCCAAGAGCCCAAAAGATAGAATGGAATGAGAATGACTATCCGGAATTCGGAGTTCCTTTTGCTACCTCTGTAAGGCTGAAAAAGCCATCGGGAACAAAACAATAAGTATAAATGCCTGACAAGGGATCAATAATAAGGAAAGTAATCAATACTTTCCTTTATTTTTTATCATATTATGTTCCTTATATAAGATATCTAAGATGTATATTTGTTCTTCGAAACGCATCTATTTAATATGAAACACGTCAAGAAACCCGATTGGCTGAAAATAAAGCTGGGTAATAATGAGCAATTTACACAAACACAGAATGTAGTTAAAACACATAACCTTCATACCATATGTACAAGCGGACGCTGTCCGAACCTTGGGGAATGCTGGGGGCGTGGTACAGCTACATTTATGATTGGAGGCGATATATGTACACGTTCATGCAAGTTCTGCAATACTAAAACCGGGCGTCCATTGCCATTAGATATAAATGAACCATTGAATGTAGCGAAGTCTATCCAACTAATGGAGTTAAAGCATGCTGTAATAACATCGGTGGATAGGGACGATTTGCCGGATTTTGGAGCAAAACATTGGGTAGATACTATACATAGTATAAGGGAAGTAAACCCGGAAACTACCATTGAAGTCTTAATTCCTGATTTTCAGGGTAAAGTGGAACTAGTGGATATGGTTTGCAAGGCTTATCCTGATATCATCTCACACAATCTGGAGACAGTGAAACGGCTAACCCCCTTAGTCCGTAGTGCAGCTAAATATGAGATAAGCCTTCAAGTACTGAAACGAATATCCGACAATGGTTTAAAGGCTAAATCAGGCATTATGCTGGGACTGGGCGAATCATCAGAAGAAATTATAGAACTAATGGATGATCTTCGTTCGGCTGGCTGCTCTGTATTTACTATGGGACAATATCTGCAACCTACCCGAAAACACCTTCCGGTAGAAGCATATATCCACCCTGATGAGTTTAATCGTCTAAAAAATATAGCATTAGATACCGGGTTCGAATATGTTGAAAGCGGGCCTCTAGTCCGTTCATCCTATCATGCCGAGAATTGCTTATAAAATAAAAGCCTCCTAATTCCAATATCAGGAGGCTTTTTCTATATAGTTAAGTAATATAAGTTACTCGTTTATAAGCTTAAATAGTTCTTCTGCTGCCTCAAGTGGGCCATCTTTAGTTCTTCCTTCAATAGCCAAAGATGTATGCATCTCACCTATTTTTACTCCGGCCTCTTTCATGTCTTTAAAATAGGAGCGTACCAGTTTCTCTGTTTCCTCACGTTCCTGAACAGGCCCAAACGGATTGGCAAAATAAGATTTTACAAGGCCTTTCTCGGTAGTAGTTCCTTTTGCTTTGCGCGCACCATCTTCGAACACCTTGATGGCTTTATTTAAGTCATCATATATAAGTATCTTTTGGTCAGCCTCATTATAGTTATTTGCATAAAGGAAATAGTCTATAGAATAACCTCTTGAGATAATTTCATAAGTAGATATCGGTATGGTAACACGGGCGTTCACCCTGTCCATATTGGTATAAACGCCTTTATCCAGCTGTTCGAATGCGTAAGCAGGGTCAAGGTCATCTACACGTACAAACGCACCGATTTCGGTTCCATATGCCTTTATTGTTCCATCTTTTTCTTTTTGTAGGTAGCCCATATCGTCGAAAATGACGCGCATGTGACGAATATAACTTTTATTTAAAGTACGGAAGGCTTCCAGACTCTCTGATTTTCCGGCACCACTATCACCCATAATGATAATATTCGACTCTGTTCCGTTTCTCAAAACGATGTTAACCATAGCACCATGAATAGGCAATCGTTTGTTCTCTATCTGTTTTACATTATGAAGAGTCAGCAACATCTTCTTCATGTATCCAAAGTAATCTATATCATCGCAATAGTTGGCATAACCAATCAATATATCGTTTTTCTTATCCTTATAATAGAATGTTCGTTTTTCCTCATGTCCGTCAGGATAACCAAAAACATAGATCATGTCAGGTTTCTTGCCCATATATTCGGTTTCAGTTGCTAGTTCAAAGAGATTAGCCAAACCAATTCCATGCACCATAAAATCTTTGTGAAAATATACAAAAGTAAGCATACTTCCCACTTTTGCAGGGAATACAAACCAATCATCTTCATTAAGAACAATATTCTCAAGAGGATTTTGTTGGTGTTCCTGGAATATACCATCACGTGTATTCCTTTTTGTATAGGCTATATATGGAGGTTGAAACACAACTGTACTGATGAATGGTATAGTAGTCAGCCCTTTATACTCAATCGGGCAATTCCATGGAACATCATTCAATGTCAAACCGGCATTAGCTCCTGCTGTTGATTGCCTGTATATACGTGTCTCGTATCCATTCACAGTTGCTTGAATGCGGCGGCCGGTTGATAATATCAGTTCATTAAACATATCATTTGCTTGAATAAAACGAACATTCTGCAATCCGTCTCCAACTCTTGTGTTGCGCACAATTGTATAGCGCTCAAGCCTCTTCCAATAGGCAAACAACAATTCGATAACTTCAATGAATAAATCTTTATCTTCAAAGAATATAGAGTATTTATTATCTACAGCAACCACTTCGTCTATATTGAAGACTGTCAATAATTTCAGTACTTCAATAAACGAATCAACACCTTCGTCTTCAGTACCAAAATGACTTATATAATAGTCATATACTACACCTTCATCCTTTTTTAGCTCCTGTTTAATGAAAGATTCCACTACTCGCCTGAACCCGAAGCTATTAAGAAGTTTTTGTTTGGTATCGCAATACTTCAGGGTGAAGTTGATCATCGCTTTGTCTCTGGAAAGTGTAAATTCATGTAACATAATGTTCTATATACAGTTAAATTAATACAAAAGGGTAACTTGTTCTTAACAATTCGAGCAAAGATAAAGAAATAAATTAACTTTATTATTATTTTGACACATTATAAATAATGGATTTTTGTTAAATTATCTTTTGTTTTTAGATGAATGTTAGCATAAAGAAAAATAATTTATTTCTTATGAAGGATTTACAGAAATCAGTACAATAACATAGTTCACACCATTCATAGCCATAATTTTAACTAAAAGGTGACAAAAGTAACAGTTTTTAGACGTTAGCTTTTAGTTTTTTATTTTCTCTCTGTTATCCTGAACGAAGTGAAGGATCTCCTCGCTCTACCATAATGCTTCCTATCGTCAGCATAACAACCAACGGTCACAGAAGCGTAGCATATGTAAAGGAAACTCTTGTAGGGGCGAAATATCTTTCGCCCACAATCAAACATCGGGCGAAAAATATTTCGCCCCTACATTGCTACCGGACAGAACTAAGCTACCCATTTTAACTAAAAGGTAACAAACTTTACAGTTAACAGTGAGTAGTAATCAGTAAACAGCTTTTATTCCTAGTAAACTTGTATATTAAAAACTAGTAGACTAATAATTAACTAAAAGGTAACAGATTTTGGCTGTTAGTTCTTAGCTTTTTTACCTCTCACTCTTCGGGGCTTCGCTACCCCCTCTCCCTTTGGAGAGGGTTGGGGTGAGGTAGTCTCTACATTATTTGACTCCGTCGATTTTACAATTCAAAGAACTCTTTTCACTTCATTTTGGCTCCGCCGATTTACACTTCGCTCCAATTCAACTTTCAACTTTCAATTCTCCATTTTCTACTTACTAACTATAGATAAATTCAAAATAAAAAAATCACTCAAAACACTCAATAACGCAAATTACATTTGTGAAATTATGTTAATTTATTGTAAGGTTATTTTTTGCTTCTCTCCTGCTTTGATAAATATATTCATGATTTACTTATTTTGTATATACAAGTAAAATGAGAAACCATGAAGCAAATAATGATGAAAAAAGCCCTTCTATTTTTTTTATTATTAATAGCTATAACAAATATACATTCACAAATAGCAATAAGACATCAGGTTGCATCGCCCCGAAAGGCAGATTCCATAGATATAGCTTATTATTCCAAGAAAAATTGGTTCCAGGCAGGTGCAACGGCTTTTGGTGTCAATATGGGAGTATGGGCATTTGATCGTTATATACAAAAAGCAGATTTCGCCCGGATTGGCTGGAGTACTGTAAAAGAAAACTTCAAAAAAGGATTTATTTGGGACAATGACTATATGTCCACCAATATGTTCCTTCATCCTTATCATGGCAATCTCTATTATAATGCAGGGCGTTCCAATGGACTCAATTACTGGGAATCGGGAGTGGTAGCTTTAGGGGGTAGTGCTATGTGGGAGCTATTCATGGAATCGGAATATCCATCTACCAATGACGTAATAGCCACTCCTATAGGAGGAATGGCTATTGGAGAAGTATTGTTTAGGGTTTCAGATCTTGTACTTGACGACAGAAGAACAGGATCTTCCCGTGTAGGGCAAGAATTTGCCGGGTTCTTAATTGCGCCGACAAGGGGACTAACACGTATTATTAATGGGGACGCCTAGAGAAAAAGACCTACTTCGGGAAAGCAATTTGGCGTACCGAATGTAAGTGTCGATCTATCGATGGGTATCCGTGCGTTAGAATTAAAAGAGCCATTGATAGACAAAGGGGTAGGGTTTGCTACAACTATTAGTGTTGAATACGGAGACAGATATGAAGCAGAAACAAACAAACCTTACGATTATTTCACATTCAGGGCAAATATAAATGGGCAAGGCTCGCAACCCATTCTTAGCCAAATGAATATTACCGGCCGGCTCTATTCAACGGAACTGGTTGACAATTCGAAAGATTTCTTAAGTTTGGGCATCTATCAGCATTACGATTTTTACGATTCGGATACCATTTCCGATGTCTCTTCCCGGGTACCATATAAGTTCAGTGCACCTGCATCTTTTGGTATAGGATTGATACATAAAAGTAAACGGTTCGCCGATTGGGATTTCAATTCTTATTTCCATTTTAACGGAATTATTTTAGGAGCTTCGCAAAGTGACCACTATGTGGTAAAAGACAGAAACTATAATTTAGGTAGTGGTTTTAGCTGGCAGTCAGGAACAAGCATTGCTTATAAAGACATTTTCAGTATCTCAGCCAGTTATGAAGGATATCGGATATTCACCTGGAAAGGCTATGATCAACATATAAATTGGGAAATGGTAAATGAAAGAATACTAGATGCTCAGGGCGATCATTCCCAGGCGATATTGCACGCCATTTCGTTACGGGCCGATTTAAAATTGAGGGATCAATGGTATCTGACGGGTATAGGATATAACTATACCCGTGATACTAACTACAAATATTTCGATGATGTATTTTCTAAAACCTCGGAAGGCAGGCTTATGCTAACTTATAAGTTCTGACTTTCCTTCTCCTTCAGTATTTCATTAGCCCTGTCGAGTGCTGCATTAATATTATCGCAAATGTTTTCTTCACCTATCATATTAGGAATTGCTGATTTCTCTATATTAGCATGCACCTCTTTCCTTACTCCCGATAATATAACCTGTATTCCATCCTTTTGAGATTTCTGACATAAACTTTCTAAGTTATGCAATCCGGTTGAATCTATGAAAGGGACTTTTCGCATACGTATAATGCGTACTTTCGATTTGTCTCCTATTATACGCATACTTTCATCAAATTTATTAGCTATACCAAAGAAGAAAGGCCCGTCAATTTCATATACTTCAACCCCATCAGGCAGTGTCAGGATTTCATCTTCATATGCTATTTCAATTTCGTCTGTTAAGTCTAATTTTTCTTTTATCACTGAAACTTGCGTTACTTCATTCATCCGTTTCAGGAATAATACAACCGCTAACAATAATCCTACTTCTATTGCAATTGTCAGATCGAAGATAACAGTCAGGAAGAATGTGATCAGTAAAACAGCAACATCCGATTTCTGGTTTTTTAATAGTGATTTGAATGTACGCCATTCGCTCATATTATAGGAAACAATAACCAACACTCCGGCCAGACAAGCCATCGGGATGTACTGAGCCAATGGCATTAATAATAATAAAATAAGTAGAAGAACAACGGCATGTATAATCCCTGCTACGGGAGTACGTCCGCCATTATTGATATTCGTCATAGTACGGGCAATAGCCCCTGTTGCAGGAATACCTCCAAACAATGGAGTAATAATATTGGCCACCCCTTGGGCTATCAACTCGGTATTCGAGTTGTGTTTTTCTCCTCCTATTACCCCGTCTGCCACTGTTGCCGACAACAATGATTCTATGGCTCCCAATAAGGCTATCGTAATAGCAACCGGCAGCAAATCTGATATGACAGCCATATTTATGTCGGGAATTTCTGCATCCGGCAGAGCTGCATTAATACTGAAGCGGTCACCAATAGTGTCAATTGCTGTTATACCGAAGTAGTTTTTCAATAAGTAAACAATTGCAGTAATCAATATAATAGCGACCAAAGAGCCCGGAATCTTCTTTACAATACGGGGTGTCAGAATAATAATGATAATACTACCTATGCTAATTAAAGTATTCCACCAATTGATGGTATCAAAATACTTGAAATATAAAATCCATTTTCCGATAAAGTCTCCCGGAACTTTCTCACCATTGAAACTTAATCCGAAAATATCTGCTATCTGAGTTGTAAAGATGGTTACAGCAATACCGCTGGTAAAGCCTACAATAATAGGATAGGGGATAAACTTTATTATTTTCCCCAGCTTGAAGACTCCCAACAGAACAAGTATAACACCGGCAATAATGGTGGCTATGATCAACCCCTTTATTCCATGGGTTTGTACAACACCATATACAATAACGATAAATGCGCCAGTTGGCCCTCCGATCTGTACACGGCTACCACCAAGTAATGAAATGATAAATCCTGCTATAATTGCAGTAATGATTCCCTGCTCGGGAGTTACGCCGGAAGCAATCCCGAATGCCAGGGCAAGGGGTAGGGCTACAATACCAACGATCAGGCCGGCCATCAGATCATTTACGAATTTTGCCTTGTCGTAAGTCCTAAGCGAAATGAAAAGCTGAGGAGTAAAATCCTTCAACACATTTTTTTTCATAATAAGCAAACAATAAATAGGGGAAAAACGTTCAGAAGATATAACAATCTGTTTGATAAAATCTATCAACGAAAGGTTTTGTCTATTAGAAAACCGAAGTGAATTGTACTTTAAGTTTTTAAGAGTCGATTATCCATCATTTCCAATCTTAATGCAAAGATGCAAAAGTACTAAATGATTTTAATTCATGCCCCTTTATAAGCGGAAAATATTAAATTTGTAGAAACTATCATATCATTATAAACTATCATCAAAATTTAACTTATGGAAAGAAGTATTAAAGGTACAGAAACAGAAAAATGTTTATTGAAATCTTTTGCCGGAGAATCACAGGCAAGAATGCGTTACACCTTTTTTGCCAGCGTAGCTAAAAAAGAAGGTTACGAGCAAATTGCAGCTATTTTCTTGGAAACTGCAGACCAGGAAAAAGAACATGCAAAACGTATGTTCAAATACCTGGAAGGCGGAATGCTCGAAATTACAGCATCTTATCCGGCCGGAAGAATCGGAACGACTGAAGAAAATCTCATTGAAGCTGCTGCCGGAGAACACGAAGAGTGGACTGTAGATTATCCTGCATTCGCAGATATAGCTGAAAAAGAAGGATTTAAGGATATTGCAGTAATATACCGAATGATTGCTAAAGTAGAAAATATGCATGAAGATCGCTATAAGGCTCTTCTTGCCCGTGTACAGAGCAGTGGCGTATTCTCTCGCGGAGAAGCAATTGACTGGCAATGCCGTAATTGTGGATTTGTTATCAGCAGTAAAAACGCACCGAAAACATGTCCGGCATGTTTACACCCACAGGCATACTTTGAGCCATTGAAATGGAATTTTTAATTCTATATTAAATAAGTCAGGGCAAAAGCAGCATAGAAATGCTGCTTTTGTTTTATTGTCCTGATAATAATTTATATCGCTCAAACTCATCTTTAGAACGGTTTACACAGTCTTCCAAAGACAAACCATAAAAGTAATTACCTAGTACATAGACAGAATCGTTCCTTCTCACTTTCCCTATTTGCTGATCCATATGCAAATGCTCTACTCTTGTAGATGCCAGAGTATGATCTACTTCTTCAATTTCCAATATATCAGACCGGGATATATTCAAAACTTTACAGATTAGAGAGATCTTCTCTTCTCTGCTTTTGCCTTCTTTCTTAAAATGGAAACTAAAACTTCTGTATTTGTCATCTTCAACCATATCCCGAGGAACCACAGACATAAACTCATCATTTAAAGAGATAATAGCAGCAGTTTCTTTTAATGATAATTTCTCTTTTTCTACTATTATATTTACCGACTCAGACTCAAATAGGGGAATCAACGATAAAAGAGCACAAACCTCCGGTTCTATCTGTTTCAATAACATGGCATTTACCTGAGGATTAGCAGCCATAGCAATATTTCTGGCATAAAAGTCGTTCCCGTTTGCTGTTGTTATCTTATATATATCATCAAATTGTATATCAGTTACTTTTGTTTGCTTCCGAAGCTCTATATTATCTTCATTCAGTATATCTTCAAGGAACGATTGTATCCCTCCTTTAAATGAAAATTTGCGGGAGACTGTCTCATCTCTCGTTTTTCTCTTTTTCAGGAATAATTCGGCAGGATATTCGTCCGGAGTCTGGCATATAACAGCCCGAAAAGCATATCTGAATAACCTTTTATAATTCGATTTGCCAACAAGGGGACTAAAGTATTCTTGTACTGTCTTTCCTTTTTTGTCAGAGAAAAATACCTTAGGAAAATTCAAGGCACAGGAAATAAAGGATAATTCGGAAGCTATACTTTTTATTCTATTTTTGGAATATACCAGGTAAGGCCGTTTATCCAGAGGAATTATCATACCCTCTTTCTGCACCTCCCTTGCAAGAGATAGCAAGCTGGTATATGAATTATAACAGGCATATCCACCCAATTCTCTCCAGTAATTTCCCAGTTTAGGACTTATAATAGTCCGTACCTGACCGCCTATCGTATCCTTTTCTTCAAGAATAAGTGCCTCTTTATTAATTGTATGCAGATAATGAGCAAATGATATGCCGCTTATTCCTCCACCTATTATAATACAATCATATATCTTTTTCTCCATTAGAATAATAGAATTTTACTAAACAAAGATAGCAGTATTTCTCTAAAATAAGTTTTTAACTAAAAGGAGACAGATGTAAATGAAAAATGAAAAATTTATATTTGGCTTTTCCAATCCCTTTCCTTCTGTAGGGGCGATCCCTTGTGGTCGCCCGTTTTGCCTGCCGCGGGTACCCCTACATCATTTTAACTAAAAGGTAACATAAGTAACACTTTCTTTCCAATTTTTCAAAGAACATTTTTTCGCTTTCAACTTTCCATTGTCAACTTTCCACTAATTAAAACTATAGATAAATTCATAAAAATAAGTTCATTTATTATAGAGCCTGCTTTTTGAATATCCCTCATGCATCTTCAATTTTTCTGTTTCAGGCATATTTTCAATATCCGAAATATCTTTAAACCCGAAAATATCTTCGAGAAAGACCAACGGTTCCAGTTGATTGTAAGTCGCCCAAGGCAGGTAATAATTTACTCCATGACCGCGAGGAATCGAGATATTCATCGCTTCACCGAAAAGCCCCTCCGCAATCCAGGGAATGGGATCACTTTTATCCCAGTTCATGAATTGTTTTGTATTATGAAGCAGTAACTTAGAAAAATGCAGTAATTGCTCATCACCCGAATATAAATAAGCCCTGTAAAAACCCAAGGCATCGATAGCCGCATAAGTATCTGCTCCTGAATGTCCTGTAGCTATCACACTTTGCCCAACAACCGAACGGTGGGCCGGGAACACTGCTTTTTCATCATCCGCAGAGATCGGTATATCCCAACAAACTACCCATGTGCGGTAAAAATAAGCGGTTTGCAGTAATGCATCCATCCATTTCTGCTCATTCTGTATATCGTACAACGCAAGGAAAGCCCTCAATGCCATCGAAGCAGATTCTTTATCCATTACATTGGGATTATCAATAGCGCCTCCCACATATTTAAAGTCATTCATTATGTCACTATAGATATATTCTCCAGCCAACAATGCTGACCGCTTGTAACCATCTTTCCCTGTAGCGAAATACATTTCGGAAAGGAAAGGAATAATATGCGATGTACAATTAGTAAATGTCTTTGTAGGCTTACCTGTATTATAATCGAAGTGGCTATAGAACGAACCGTCATTTTGTTGCCCCGCAACAATCCAGTCGGCAACCTTCACACATGCTGAAAGCCATTCCGGTTCATCCCTTTCGTATATCTGTTCATAGTTCCATGCCCGCAGCAGACCAATCATACCATCTCCAATCTCCCGTAAGGCTACTTCCGGCCCTCTCCATGTCTGAGGATAAGGATCATACCAAGTCCGGGGACATCCGTTAGAAGTCACACAATTATTCGCCCAAAAGTCTGCCATTTGCTCACCTTTGGATAATAGTTCTTCATTCTTTGTTCTCAATCCCTCCCTGATAAGAAGCGAAGCATTGCCCGGTTGCTGCCCTACAAATCCGATATTATAGTTATAATCATTTTCTGATTCGATTTCCCCATTCAGTAAGACACGAAAAGGAACTCCCGCTGCGCCATTGATAGATTTCCAATATTTATCCAGTACAACGATTTGCTGATGATATATTTCATTGAGATCGGAAAGATAAATAGACGGCGAAAACAAAGAATAATATATATCCCATGTATTCTTGATTGCCTGAGCATAATTCCCCTCATTCGTTAATCGAAAACACATTTTATAGCTATGTTCAAAACCGGCTTTTACAGGATGACTGCGATATGCCCATCTTCTTTCATCCTTTCGTCCCGAAACATATGTTCTTTCCCCTTCCGATCCGGGATAAGTAATGCCTATTTCAGGATGTTTATTATTCTTTAACCCTATTGATGCAAATTTCAAACGTTCATCGATAATACGTTCCGATCCTCTTTCTTCTTTAAAGGTATTACCATCCGGATCAATGTGAGCCAAAGAAAAGGTTATACCCGACGATTTCTCCCTCAACATCATTATCGGTAAAGGAAGACGGTCTTCCCTAAACCAAAAATCATTATCAGAATAATCAGAGGCCAAAGCCCTGTTTGTGACATACTTATTATCCTTATACCAAATAGCCGGAACAAAAAAATCATACTCATTCAAGGAAGATGGTATATCCCTTGAGAAAGTAAGTCTGGAAGAGAAACCTTTATCCCCCTCGCTTGCCTCCAATATTTCTACTAAACGCCTTATTTCGAAAAAATTGCCTGTTGTATCAGTCTTACTGTAAATATCTGTGTACCGTATTTTACTGCCAGCCTGAGTTAGCAACTCTGATATGCAAGTAATTGTATCATTAGAGTGCGATACTGAACTATATGGCATGTGAATCCAATAGGCACTATCCGTGCTTGTAATAATTTCACAAGAAACAGGGTAGGGCTGATGATAAAAACTATCTGGATTTTCGATTTCTACCCGGGGATAGTATTGTCGGTCTGTTTCCTTAATAATAGATAGGGTAGAGGTACCCGATTTTAAGACAATAGTATTCTGTCCATAAATATTAAGGAAAAAAAACATGAATATAGCTATGAGAATAGTTATATATTTCATCAGGTACAAGGTTTAGATGGTAAAGTTAGCTATTTATAAGGATTATCTGACGATTTCCTTTCTAAACCTATCTTAAAAGAAAAAATATTAGACTTTATATACAATAAAAGTATAAAGAGTTATATTTAAGTGTATTGGTTGCCCTGCCTTTTAAGGCGGGGGAAGAATGATATCACACGAAAAGGACTTTAGTCGAAACTATTTTGGCTAAAGCCTTTTACTATTCTATACACCGATTCCCCCAGCTAAAGCTGGAGACAATTAAAATACAGAAAATAAAGTATATATAATCTTATTCAATATAAATTTTATTTAAAATAAGTCATTATCTGACCACTGATCTGCATTAATGATATTTCACAGAGCTTTGTATTATATTCAGCATCTACAAGGCGTTGTTCAGCTTCCAGCAGGCTATTTTGGGCTTCCCGAAGTTCTATACCAGCCAGATCTCCCAATTTATATCGTTCAAGGGCAATTTCATAATTATCACGAGCTGTGCCTACATTCTCTTTTTCGAGGTTACTGAGTTCTATATTATTCCTGTAAGCCATCCATATATTGGCTAAGTCGGCTCTGAGGTATAAAAGTGTTTGCTCTAATAATAGCTCTTTATTCTCTATTTCTATCTTCGCATTCTTCACTTTCCGTTTTCGTTCAAACCCACTAAACAGGTTTAACCCTACAGTAGCGCCATAACTCAGCCCAAGCGTACGCTGATTATCAATTGTACCGGTGTTATAGATATTCTTGGTATATCCATATCCGGCATTTACTCTCAGATATGGATAATAGCTGCTTTGGGCAGTTTTCATATCCAATTCACTTAATGTTCTGTTCTTTGTAGCTTGCAAAAAAACAATGTTAGAAGACAATGTTTTCTGCAATAGGTCTTCTTTATCCAGAAATTCATTAAACTCAATAACAGAATCGGTAGTTTCTATCAACTGATCTATTTCATCAACTGCCATCAGTTGATTCAATGTGATACGCGATGAGAACAGTATCTCATATTGTTTTACCAACTGGGAACTATCACTGTTGAAATCTACCTTTGCCTGCTGCAAATCCAACCGTGATCCGGCTCCTACCTGATAATAAGTTTCTACTATACGTACACGCTCCTGCGATAACTTTACAGCATATTTCAGATTTTTCAAACGAATAGTCTGCTGGATATAGTTATAATACTCAGCAACAAGTTCTGAAACGAAATTCTCAATTGTAAAACGGGTATCGAGTTCTCCCATCTTCTGAAGTTCCTGCAACCGCTTGTAGTTTGTCTGAATATTAAATCCATCGAATACCGTCCAGTTAAGGTTAAGGGCAGCATTAAGCGTTTGATTGAGTACTCCGTTATTCTTATCTTGTCCTCCTTCTGTCAGGTTCTGAGTTATATCATTCCTGGTACCGGAATATCCTGCATTCAGATCAAGGGTAGGCAGATAGCCTGCGTTTCCCAATGTCAGGTTATTATTAGATATCTCCTGATTGTTGCGGGTAATTCGAATATCATAATTTCTTTGCAAACCTTCATCAATGCACTTCTGCAAATCATATACTGCCTGGGCATTAATAGCTACAGGTAATACAAGAAATAATAAAGCAGGTAAAAATTTCTTCATATGTTATAATACAATCTGTTTATGCTTCTTTCGCTGCAATTTTTTCGTCTCTTTTCTGTCTGTCTGTCGATATATATAGATACATGGCCGGAACAATAAATATGGTTAACAATGTAGAAACCATCATTCCCCCGATAACCGCGATTCCCATTGCAATCCTACCATTAGCCCCTTCGGCACTTGCCAATGCAAGTGGTACGAGCCCTAAAACCGTAGAAAAACTTGTCATCAATATAGGGCGCAAACGCTGTACAGCTGCACCTTGTATTGCTTCCATCTTGCTCATCCCGGTTTCCTGACGCTGATTGGCAAACTCTACAATCAAAATCCCGTTTTTAGCAACAAGCCCGATTAGCATTATAATACCGATCTGACTGAATATGTTCATCGTGACTCCATTGATATACATAAATAACAATGCTCCTGCAATTGCCAACGGAACTGTCAACATGATAACAAACGGATCCTTAAAACTCTCAAACTGAGCCGCCAGAATTAAAAAGATAAGTAATATAGCTAATATAAAAGCGAACATAAGACTTGAGGAACTTTCCCTAAATTCTTTTGAATCTCCGGACAAAGCAGTCCTGAATGTATCATCCAGTGTTTCTTTGGCAATACGATCCATCTCATCCAATCCGTTACCGATAGTATAACCCGGAGCCAAACCGGCAGAAATAGTTGCTGAGTTAAAACGGTTATAGCGATATAATTGTGGCGGGGCTACACTTTCTTCGAGCTTAACCAGATTGTCCATCTGTATCATATTACCCACAGTATTTTTCAGGTAAATAGATTTCAAATCGAGTGGTGTATTCCTTTGTTGGCGATTAATCTCCCCTAGTATCTGATATTGTTTACCATTCATATAGAAATACCCCATACGTTGTCCACTCAATGCATATTGCAAGGTCTGCCCGATATCCCGGGTACTTACACCCAGTAATGCAGCCTTATCTCTGTCTATATTAATACGGGTTTCAGGTTTTGTAAATTTCAGGTCTACATCAGCCATCTGAAATACAGGACTCTCGTTTACCTTTTTCATAAATTCAGGAATGAATTCTTCCAATTTCGAAAGATTCTGAGCCTGTAGCACATATTGTATCGGCATACTGGAACGCCTTCCACCAAAAGTAGATTGTTGTTGCACAAATGCCCGGGCTTCGGTTTCCTGCCTTACCGCCTTTGTCAGTTCCTGCGCTATTTCCATCTGGCTTCTCTCACGGTCTTTAATATCGGGAAGAGTAAGGTTTACCATCCCGCCACCTGTCCATACGCGCATAGTGTTAATTCTTCTCTCAGGTGAAACAGAATCTGCTATCACCGCTATTTTTTCGGTATAATCCCGGTTAAATTCATATGTCGACCCTTCCGGCCCACTTGTTCTCACTGTTATCTGCGAACGGTCTTCGAGGGGAGCCATCTCAGATTGAATATTAGATACTAAGAAATAAATGCCGATTAATGTTCCTGCTATTATTGGCCAGATAATAATCTTCTTTCTAAGAAAATAGGCCAACCCTTTATGATACCCGTTTGTCATACCGTCAAAGAAAGGCTCTGTTTTACGGTAAAACCAATTTGGCTGCTCCCTTCTTTTCAACAATTTGGTTGCTAACATAGGAGTAAACGTCAAAGCAACAAAAGCAGATATTAACACTGCACCTGCAACCACAATACTAAACTCCCGGAATAGCCGCCCTGTCATACCTTCAAGGAAGACGATAGGGAAAAATACTGCAACAACGGTTATAGTAGTAGATATAACGGCAAAAAAGATTTCCTTCGATCCTTCTATCCCGGCTTGCCGGGGAGTCATCCCATCTTCTATTTTCAGATATATGTTCTCCGTGACCACAATGGCATCATCGACCACCAGTCCCACAGCTAATACAACTGCCAACATGGATAATACATTGATAGAAAATCCGGCCACATACATCACAAAGAACGCACCAACCAATGAAACAGGTATTACCACACATGGAATTAAAGTTACACGCCAGTCTCTTAAGAATAAGAAAATGATGATAACCACCAGTATAAACGCAATGTATATTGTTTCTTCCACCTCGGCTATAGAGGCACGTATAAATTTTGTATTATCAAAGGCAACATCTAAAAATACATCTTCCGGTAAATCTTTTTTCAATTGCTCGATACGTATCATTGTTTCATCAGATATCTCTATCTGATTGGCTCCCGGTTGTGGTATGATTACACAGCTTACAGCGGGAACCCCGTTACGGCGCATAATGCTTCGTTGATCTTCCGTTCCAAGTTCAGCTATCCCGATATCCCTGAATCTGACAACATTATAATTATTTTCTTTAATTATCATATTGTTAAATTCTTCAGGTGTCTGCATTAGTCCCATTGTTCTGATGGTCAGTTCTACCTTATCACCTTCAATACTTCCCGATGGTAGTTCTACATTTTCCCTATCCACCGCGTTTTTTACGTCTATGGGGGTAACTCCATAGGCAGCCATCCGTGTAGGATCGAGCCATAAACGCATCGAATAACGATTCTGTCCCCAGATTTCCACACCACTCACATTTTGTATGGTCTGAAGCCGTTCTTTTACTGTGAGTTCTGCAATTTCGCTTAACTCCAGTAAAGACCGTTTTTCACTTTGTATACTGATCTGAATAATAGGGGTAGCATCGGCATCGGCTTTAGATACTGTAGGCGGGTCACAGTCTCTCGGCAAATAGCGTTGTGCGCGGGATACCTTATCCCTTACATCATTAGCAGCCGTTTCCAAATCGACTGATAATTCAAATTCTATCGTAATACGGCATTGTCCCTGGCTACTTCTACTGGAAAGTGAACGTATGCCCGGAATGCCATTGATATTTTGTTCCAGTGGTTCCGTTATCTGGTTCTCGATAACCTCTGCATTGGCTCCCGGATAAGATACGCTTACAGATATAATTGGATTATCGATATTAGGATATTCCCTTACACCTAGGTATGTGTAGCCAATCATCCCCAACAGGAAAATAACCAATATAAATACCGTAGCTAATACGGGACGCTTTATACTTAACTCTGATACAGTCATATTTTACTTAATGTTATGTACTGAAAGATATCGGATAATGAAAGTTCTTAATTACCAAATGCGAGATGATCTATTGTTACAGGTAAGCCATCTCTTAACTGCATGACACCTGTCACCAACAAAGTATCTCCCGGTTTCAGACCTTCTAATATTTGTACAGAAGAGGCTGTTCGCATGCCTTTCTTCACTGTTATCTGATGAGCTTTTCCATCCTTATACAGATATGCTATATCTCTTCCCATTTCTGCAATGACGGCGAGGCTGGGAACAACAATGGTATTCTCGATTTCCTGTAATGTTGTTTCGATTTTTACAGATCGTCCTGGCTGCAATTTTCCTCCCGGATTTGCATAGCGGGCTCTGGCCGTCTTTGTTAGAGTTTCTTTATCCAGATTGGATTCGACTGCATATACAGATGCTCTATATTTATTATCGTTATTGTCCAAAGTAAAACTTAATGCTGTACCATTCTTAATGTCATCAGCTTGCTTTTCTGTAACGGAAAATTCTATTTTAATAGGAACGATCTTTGTCAAACGAGCCAGAATTGTAGTAGGAGAGGCAAATGCACCCTCACTTACCTGGCGTAACCCTATAACCCCATCAAATGGAGCAAGAAGTTCTGTCTGAGCAATACGTGCCTTTACCAACTCTATGTCAGCCATTAGTTTGTCCAGTTCGGTATTTACAGATTCATAAGCTTCCTGGCTTACTGCATCTTTTTCCAACAAAGACTTTTGACGAAAAACCCGGTCACGGGCTAACGGTACCTGTGCTTCCAACTTCTTCAGTTCAGCCTGCAAAGGCTTATCGTTAACCTTTGCCAGCAGTTGCCCTTTCTTCACAGAAGTCCCTTCCTGGAATAATATTTCGGTAATTTTTCCCGATGTTTCGAATGACAGATCAACCTCTTCATCAGGAATAAGCCGCCCTATCATTGGCAATATATCGTCAAGATTATCATACTCAAGAACCTGGGCATTTACATTTAATGCACGATTTCTGTTCGTTGTATTTTGGCTTGCTTCTATAGGTGGGGAAGAATTTTCTGCCGAAAATAGATACTCTTCTATTTTAGGATATAATGCCATGCCGGCAATAATCAGTACAATGATTACAATAAGGGTAATTCTCGTCTTTTTATTCATGGTTGTTCTTCTTATTTTGGGCTTAAAATATTCTCCCGAAAATATGATGGAAAGTAAGGGAAAAGGTTTAATTATCACATACAGCTTTAATGTTTATTTGCAATAATAAACAAATATTACACAATGTGTTTTATTACACATAATTATTTCAAAGTAATTAACAAAGAACCTGATGAATTGTCATCAGGTTCTTTGTTAAGCAACTCACTTATTGTATTTATTAAATATTAGGCAATTTCTTTAGACAATCATCTAATATTATATCTGCACTATTGATCTTATCTCCGTTTTCGGAAAAAATACCAATAATATATTGTCCTTTCCATATCGCAGGGATATCTCCATTATAACGATCTTTTATTTCCAACTTCCCTTCTTGGTAATCCAAAGGCTGTTTAGTAAAAGTAAAATATTTATTCAATATGTCTTTTGCTCCTTCTTTAGTTTTAGCATCTATCAGAAATAACTGATAAGCCTTCCCATTTTCATTATACTTAGCTGTATATACACCTTTCAAAAATTGATGTCCTATATAGCTCGATGTAGTATATGTTTCACTGAATTCTACTTTATTATCTCTAGGAAAAACACTCACCAATACAGGATAGTCAGCTTTAGAGTCTATGTTTTTTGCAAATTTTTCGGCAATTTCCTGCAAGAAACTGCTTACATCCCTTGTAGCTCTGCCCCACATCTTTATATATATATTTCCGGCAAAGAAAAACATGCTGGCATCATCTCCCTGTGCCTCACCTCCAATAGCAAAATGCTTCAATTCGGCCGAACGCTCAGATGCATACATCCCAAATGCATCCTCAGGAGTTGCATGCCTGTATGCCTGAATAGTAATATAATCATCATCACTGAGAATATATTCCAAGGAAGTCATTTCTTTGAAATTATTCTCGATGAAAAGGGGAGCAGCTCCATTGATACGGTCAAATAGATTTTCCTCATCAAAAATCTCAATCTTGTCCGATATTGTCCAGCCTGTCAGTTCAGGCAGCATAGCTCTCAATTCTTGTGGTGTTTGTGCCCGTAGCAGTTGAACCGAGCATAAAAGTATTATCAGTATAAATTTCAGATAGTTCATTATAATTGTTTATTATGATAAAAATTCAGTAGGAACATTTCTTATTGGCATCACAGCCGCAATCTTTTGAGAAACATTAAATCCGGACGGACATGTCACCTGGCAAGTTTCACAATTAGAACAAACATGCTCTGCCAGTTCCAATTCCAGTAATGTTTCTTTCGACAATTGCGAATGTTTATATCCATATGCGTACATATAAGCTCTCATCAGATCCGGTATCGGCAGGTTTTCTGGGCATTGTCCTTTACAGACTTCACATCGTTGGCAAAACAACATCTCTTTATCCAGCAATGAGGCTAAATACTCTTTCTGGCTCTCAGTCAGAGAGGGATCTTGAGCTGCAACAAGGCACTCATCCAGTTCATCATAATTAGTAAAACCGGGAATTGCTGTTGTAATATATTCATTTTCCCATGCCCACTTCAAACAAGCTTGGGCATCTAGTTTTTTATTCCCTTCTGCATCTTCTTTCGCTCCGGTCATAGTTTTCATTGCTACGATGCCAATACCGGCTTTAGCGGCTTTTTCTATTGCCTCCTGAGTTTCCTTTAGGTTACCCAGTTTAAAATTATAACTCACCAATATTACATCATATACCCCTGCTTCTATAGCTGCAAGTATTTGATCAGGCTTATGAGCATGAGATGTAAAACCGATAAAGCGGGCTTTTCCCTCTTTCTTAATTTTCAATAGCTCATCTATTATTCGTTGGTCTTTAACTTCTTCAACATTATCGTATGCATGAGCATAAAAAATATCCACATAATCCATCTTCAGGCGTTGAA
>JAITVH010000134.1 GCA_031285905.1 Prevotella sp. | reverse complement strand
GGGGCCATAGTGCGGCCGGAAGGATTATGTCAATGAAAAATTCCAATGACACCATCGGGAATCGAACCCGATATTTGAGTCTATCTTCAGTAATGTTCCAGTGTTCCTTCCCTTTACCTTTCTGTTAGGTTGTGTCTTATGCAGAGTGTGTTTATATATATATATTTATATATAGTATACATTGTGTGTGTGTGTGTGTGTGTGTGTGTGTGTGTGTTTAATGCTCATGTGTGCCCAAAACGATTTTTGTTTAACATAATTTGTACAAAAATTATGTTGTTGACGGTTAGAGTCGGGAAGGTTTTGCTACGTTCGTGTTAGCACAGTGCCACTTGGCACAGAGCCACTTGGCACAGTATTATAGCTACCCACTCACCCCTCCCATTCCCTCCCAAAAAAAATGTCGTAGAGAAAAATCATTTTTGCGCAGGATCTAATAGATATGCTGTTAGTCTATATAGCTGCAGAGAAAAATTATGCGACGTTTCGGCCGAACCATCGTCTTCCTGCAGTCAGGGACACTGGCGTAATTAGTTGCAAAAAATATAGATAGTTTCTTCTCTCCTTCCATGTAATGGACTTTTCTACAAACTCTAGTCTCAACGCGCGCGCGCGCGCGCACACACACACACACACACACACACACACACACACACACACACACAGAGAAGCTGCATTATTTTATGTACACCCTATAACATATGATTTTGAGTTTTAAGTAACATTCTTTTTTAAGTTTCTGTAAATACGAGAATGGCTAGGCCGAGATAGCTCAGTCGGTATAGCGACTCGCCACGGGGAGGGACCGTCCGGGGATCGAATCCCGTGGGGGGGGGGGGACAAGTTTATCCACACCCGTCTAGACCGGCTCCTGGGGGCCCAACCAGCCTCCTCTACAATGGGTGACATAAAATGCCTTCAAGATTTTGGTAGGAAAACGCGAAGTGTGGAGACAACATGAGCGATGTAGCATAGCTAGAAGTGTAGAAAGTTCATAGACTGATTTTAACCTTTAGGAACCTTGCGTACTATATATGGGACGGGCGTAAAATTACTCTCTAAGATGTCCCATTTTATATTTATTCAACAAATATCCGTACTGAATATTTTAAACTAAAGGAGGGGGCTTTTGGAATATTGACTTAGGAGTCAGAACTCACATGGATGCCAATATTCCCAAATCTTTCTTTGGGTTGTTGAAGAAGGGTTTCCAACAGGATGCCCAGACACCTTACGACTTATCTGACTTAAGTGCTACAGGTTATTCGTTTGCTGAGTTAGGAGTTTCTCACTCAAGACCATTCATGGATAATAATCTGATGCTGGGTGTAAGAGTCAAATTACTCGGTGGATTCGCTGATTTTAATCTAGAAGCACAGAGTCTTAGTATCGAAGCAGGTCCGGAATTATGGAGAGCAAAATCAAAAGTTTCTTTGAGAGGATCAGCTCCTGGTGTGACGCCTAAATACAATGAAAATGGTAATTTTGATGGATTTGATTTTGATGGATTTGGAATGCCCGGATATGGTGCAGGATTAGATATAGGTGCTGTATATCAGTTAAAAGACATAGTTCCTGTTTTAGAGGGACTAAAAGTTTCAGCAGCATTGAATGATATAGGCTTTATAGCATGGAATAAGAATAACTCAGTAAATCTGCACTCTCCGGAAACTGTAGTAGAAGTTCGACCAAGTCAATATGAGAATCAGAACGGATCATCCTTGAGTGATGTATTAGACAATGCCTTTGAAGATATCAAAGAGGCAGTCAACCTGAAAGAAGATGGACGTAGTGGAAGGACTACTGCCTTAAGAATGAATATGAATCTTGGTGCAGAGTATGAGATATTCAAAAACAAACTATCTGTAGGAGCTTTATACTCAAAACGTTTCGGTAACTATTTTACTACTTCTGAATTTATAGCCTCGGTAAATGCACGCCTTTGTCCATGGATATCTACCAGTTTGAGTTATGGTGTTGTTCACAGCAAATTTGACACTTTCGGATTGGCTATACACCTCGCTCCGACTAAAGGATTAAATTTGTTTATAGCCAGTGACTATGCTATTCCTCGTGTTTCTTCTGATTTTATACCTACAACAAGTAAAGGTGTGAATGCTCAATTCGGAATAAGCATTCCTATAGGAGGAAAAAAGAGTAGGGCAAAAGAAACGCTCACAGCAGATGATATAGAGATCAAAACTTTCGACAAAGAAATTGATGTTGAAACAAAAAGTATAAAAGAGGAAATAATGTCTTCGGACGAATAAATTACAAATCAACATATTTTAACAAGAAGGTGAAATTCTCAAGATTTCACCTTTTTTCTTTTCGCTTTTCCCGAACAACTATCTGTCTTTTCGAAAATATTAAAACCTCAGAGACTTAACTTTGCGGAAATATCAATGCAATAATATAATAATCAATTATATAGCCTTAGAATAGTTAGTGTTTGATTTATCTAGCATTTTATCAAAAGAAGCTGCAACGTTACGAACAAAAGGTGTTGCGCCATCTAAAATGTTAATTTCATCTTCCGAATAATGAATAATTCCATCTTTCGCAAAATTTCCCAAATCTGAGGTATTATACCTTAACGCAGATTTTATTCTTTCTACTGTTAAGTGTAAATCATCTGCAATTTCTTTCCAGTTAATTCTATTATTGCACATCAGTTCGGAAATAACAGTACGCGTAATTTGCTGATCTTCGTTCAACGCATAACCTTTTGCAATAGGATATTCACAGTTATTGATCATATCTATATAAGTATCAATGTCTTTGGTATTTTGACTGTATGCTGTAGCTAATTGGCTGATACCTGTAATCCCGAATGCATATACTTGCCCGGTAGTACGGCGAGTACAATATCCCTGAAAATTGCGATGAAGTTTTTTTGTCAATAAAGCATCGTAAAGTTCATCTTCGGGCATTACAAAATGATCCAAACCTATTGATTTATAGCCAGATCGTAATAATATATCTTTAGATCTTTCATATATCTCATTCTTTAACTCAACTGTTGGCAAGCCTTTCTCTTCCAGTTTTTTCTGCAATTGATTTACCCAAGGCACATGCGCATAAGAGAATGCAACGATCCTGTCCGGTTTTAATTCTACGGCTTTCTTTATCGTTTCTGAGAATGAATCCGGAGTTTGTAAAGGTAATCCATATATGAAATCCATATTGACAGACATATCTTTCTCCCTCAATGTCTTTATAATATCCTCGATGGCTAATATAGCATGCTTTCTGTTTACGACTTTTAAAACTTGTTCGTTAAAATCTTGTATACCAATACTTATACGATTAAATCCGGCTTCTGTCAGGTCATGCCAATATTGTTCATCCATATATCCGGGATGACATTCTATTGCAATTTCAAGATTTTCGATACAATCAAATTCTAATAGAAACAACTGATTCAATTCCTTAAATACAGACACCGGCTGACTGGTAGGTGTCCCCCCTCCATAATGTATCTGGGCTATTTTCCGATTATGATCGAGTAGGGGAAGAACCATCCTAATTTCTTTCTTCAATGCTTCTATATACCCATTTACATATTCTTTTTCTCTCATTATCTGCGAATTACATCCGCAATAATAGCACATGTGGTAACAAAATGGAATATGCACATAGAAGGATATATGTTGCGGATCCTGTTCATTTGACGCTATTACAGCTTTTTTGTATGATTCTGCAGTGAAGGAATCATTAAAGAAGTTTGCAGGAGGATAACTTGTATATCGTGGTACAGGGATACTATATTTGTTCAGTAATTCTTTTTTCATCTTCATTAGGCGCTTTTAATCTAAAAACTAATAGTATAAAAATCAAAGAGATAAGAGCTATACACATTTCGACTACAAAAAGCCCTCTGTAGGTAATCATAGCTGCTATTTTCCCTGAACAAACTCCAATAATTATGCCACTTAAGTGAGTTATTACCGTCTGAATGGTGAAGTCCGTACCTTCATAGCCCGGACGCACGCAATCCATTGCCGTGGTGTAAACGACTATGACAGACATACCATAACTAGCCCATAATAAGGAAATACCTAAGTGCAGAGTAGCTATATTTACAGGTATAAAAGTTATCAATAGACAGAAATAAACCGTTGTGAGAAAAGTACATACAGCAAAAAGAAGGCGAGCCTTATGCCTACCTATCTTCCTGACAATAAAGCCTCCGGCAAAAGAAGCAAGGCAGCCTATAGACGTACCGACTATGCCCGACATAATGCCGATATCTTTCATACTATATCCATAGTCTACCAACATGGGCTTCAACATGGCTAAAACTCCTATTAATCCGGCATAATAAAGGAATAGAAATACTACTTGCTTCCATATTCCTTTTTGCTTGAAGAAACCTGATAAATCATTTAGAGTAGGTTTTTCTTTTTGTTTAGGTTTAATTATAGCATCTTTTTCACCTATTTTGAAAAAAATTAGGGGAATGACAGCTATCAAAACAAATATTGCCAAAAAGGGTAGGAGATTTCCCCATCCGAATTTGTTGTAAAGTAAGAGTAAAAGTCCGCTACCAATCATTGTTCCGGCAAATCCTCCCATCGATTGCATACTGTTTACCAGGCTTTTATCCTGTTTATTGAATGAGATAACAGCAAGAGCGTCAGTAGCTATATCCTGAGTGGCAGAAGCGACGAAAGCCAAGACAACTAATCCTATAATTAACTGTGGCGTAACACTTAGATCGAGGAAAGCAATAGAAAATATGATACATGCATATATTAATTCTGAAGAAAATATCCATGTTTTAAAATCACTCAGGCGATATGTTGACCTGTCAACTACAGGCGACCATAAGAACTTAAGTATCCATGGCAATTTCAGTAATTGAAGCAAGCCGATAGTCTCTAATGAAAAATTTTGTTGCCTCATAATCACAGGAATTACCGTTGAGAAAAAGCTCATCGGTATTTTCTGTGCAATATATAAGCAGAAAAATGTAAATAATTTATTCCCTTTTTGCAGGTTTTCGTTCATGGTTAGAATTTAAGGTTCATGTTTACACCACAGGTGAAAGGCCTTCCTTTCTGTACATAATGTTTTCCTGAGGTTGAGAAATAATAAGAAATATATTCTGTTGTCGTTATGTTTTTTGCCCATAGATCGATGGAAAAATCCCTTTTTTGGAATGAAATCCTACTGTTCAGTAAGTTATAATATGGTTGAGACACATCATTGCCTTCATTCCAGTATACTTTCCCAATACCCTGATATTGAACGTTGAAGGTAATATTATCAATTAGTTTTTTATTTACATTATAAATATAATTACCTGCCAAAGTCAACGTGTTTTGAGGAACCATAGGTAAGTAATTACCATCATATACCAAATCTCCATTCTTATAATCTTTGAATTTTGCATTCGTATATCCATACATAACATTGAAGTTTAAGAAATTCAAAGGATTAACCTGTGCCGATATTTCTAATCCCTTACTCTCACTTTTGCCTGCATTACGCAAAATAAAGCCGTTAGTAAGGCTCTTAGGCTGTGTTATTTGTTGATCCCTCCAATCGATATAGAAAAGAGCAAGATCAAAGAACAGCAAATTATCAAATAAGCTCGTTTTTGCACCAATTTCATAGCTCCAACTATGCTCAGGATCGAATGTACGGTCTTCTTTTACCTCCTTATCAGCCGTATTATTGAATCCACCTGTTTTATATCCCCGACTGACAGAAAAATAAGTCAGTCCATCTTTACCAAATGAATATTGTATCGACCCTTTAGGGCTGATTTGAGAAAAAGACAAGTCTTCTTTCATTGGATCATCGATAGCGGTAGGGGTTCTTTTTTCAAATGTCGATTTTGTTTTTTCCCAGTCGTAACGTACCCCCAAAAGTAGAGATAAATTAGGAGTAAAAATGTCGTTTATGGTAGATTGATGATATAAAGCAAAGCCTTTTGAGGGGTTGTGTACATCCTGAATTGTATGCAGGTGATCGCCAGTAGTCCGATTGTCTACATCGCTTTTCTGGAAATAGTTTTGAGTAAATGCGAATATCCCAAATTGCCAATCATAAACACTCTGTTCTTTTATGGATTTAATATTGAATTCCTGAGAGTACATCTGCTGACGATGATAAAAATCTACATAGAATCTATCCTCCGGTGAAAAGTCCTGATCGAGTCCCTGATTGCCATCAAAAAACTGAAATGATGTCTGTGATCCTAACTTAAACAAGTCTGTAACATATTCAATATTCAACCCATTGGTGGACATAGTACGTTGATAGAAACTATGCTCATTATAATTGATTTCTTTTATCTCCCTTGTATCCTTATCATATAGCCTATAAGGATATCCATCTTGATCGGAATATTCGTAAGCCAATATCAAGTGAATATTTAATCGTGGCATAACCCGCCAGCTCAAACGCGAACGAAGCGATACGGCATCCATTTTGTCAGCTTTTTCATCATCATATTTATTGGTGAAATAGCCACCGGAATGCATTACATTCCCGGAAACCGAATAGCCTAATTTATTATCTATATTCCCATAATGTGATAATCCCCATCCAATATTGTTATAATTTCCTGCCAATGCATTTATGTTGGTTCCTGTATATTTGAATGGAGAGGGGGTAAATACGTTAATTATCCCTCCCATCGTATTTCTTCCATATATAGTTCCCTGAGGGCCACGCAAAACTTCGATACGGTCAACATCATTCATATTGAAATCGAATGCCGACCTGTCAAAATAAGGCACTCCGTCGACATACAGTCCTACTGAAGGTGCATTCTTGGAAGCACCTATTCCTCTGATAAACACAGGGGAAGTCATTTTGGAACCATAGTCGGGCATATACAGGTTCGGAATAAAAGCTGTAATCTCTTTTATATTTGTAATATTATATTCTTTCAATTCTTTATTTGAAATCAATGAGGCTGAAACAGGCTGTAAATACAGGTCATTATTCTGCTTGAAAGATTCTACGACAACTTCTTTTCCTGTATATCTTATGATAACTGAGTCATTTTCATTCAGTATATCGTCAGCATATATATTAATTGATATCAGTATAAATAATAAGGTTAATGAAAGATCCTTTATTTGCTTCATCCTAGTTTTTATGATAATGTCCGGTATTTTAGTTGATGTGGCAAAAGTATGAAAAGCCATTTTTACAGTCAATCACTAGATGTAGTGATTTATTTTATTTGTTATGTGAATCAAGTATTAGGTTTATATGTCCGATTATTTTATAC
>JAITVH010000099.1 GCA_031285905.1 Prevotella sp. | reverse complement strand
CGAAAGATATTTCGCCCCTACGACATCAAATACGACAATAAATATTATTCATTACTTAATATATTCTCTGAAGAAATTATTGATATACTTTGTCATCCTGAGAAACGAAGGATCTCCTTCCTTTAAAAATAAGATGCTTCCTTCGTCAGCATGACAAGAAGATAAGACGTATCATTAAATTATACTTATTACTTAATTTCAGATTTTATTCAGAAATGATTCCGTAATTTAGCAGATCAAGATACAGGCATCATGAAAATATTAGTGATAGAGGATGAACCTTCCTTGCAGGAACTGATCAGGCAATCTCTGGAAAAAGAGAGGTATGTGGTTGAGTGTGCATCTGATTACAATCATGCTATACAAAAGATAGAAGATTATGATTATGACTGCATTCTGCTCGATATAATGCTGCCTGACGGCAACGGGTTGTCGTTGCTCGAAGAACTGAAAAAGATGCATAAACGGGACAGTGTGATCATTATTTCGGCCAAAGACTCGCTGGAAGACAAAATCGCCGGACTGGAACTTGGCGCGGATGATTATCTGTCCAAGCCTTTCCATCTGGCAGAACTTATAGCCCGTATAAGAAGTGTTATCCGCCGTAAGCAAAACGACGGGGAAGTATTTATCGAATTGGGGAACATGAAGATCTTTCCGGAAGACTTCAAGGTACTGGTTGACAATAAAGAACTTGAACTCAACCGCAAGGAATACGATATCCTGCTCTATTTTGCCAACAGGTGCAACAGGCTTATCAATAAAAATACATTGGCCGAATCGGTATGGGGAGACCATATAGATCAGGTAGATAATTATGACTTTATCTATGCACAGGTGAAAAACCTGAGGAAGAAACTGAAAGAATCGGGTGCCAATGCCGAAATAAAAGCGGTGTATGGCGTCGGTTATAAAATGATAATCGAATGAAGCTAATCTATCGCATTATTATCCGCCTTTCCATTATCCTTAGTGCCGTGCTGGCATTATGGGCGGTGCTGTTTTATATTACCATAATGGACGAGATAAATGATGAGATAGACGATTCGCTGGAAGATTATTCCGAGCAGATAATGGTGCGTGCCCTTGCAGGGGAAGAGCTCCCGTCTAAAAGCAGTAATTCCAACAACCAGTACTACCTGGCTGAGGTCACTCCCGAATATGCAGACAGCAAGCCTCATATCAGCTATATTGATTCTATGGTATATATTCCCCTGAAAAGGGAAACAGAGCCGGCACGTATCCTCAGTACTATTTATCAGGATGACGATGGCAAATATTATGAGTTGGTAGTATACACCCCGACCATCGAGAAGAAAGACCTGAAAGAAGCGATCCTTTACTGGATTATCTTTTTGTATCTGGGGCTACTGTTTGTGATTATCCTTGTCAATATATGGGTTTACCAGCGTAGTAACCGCCCGTTGTACAAGCTGCTGGCATGGCTGGACAGGTACGAAATAGGAGGCAAGAACATTCCGCTGGAAAATGATACGGATATTACCGAATTCAGGAAACTGAACGAGTCGGCTGTGCGTAATATGAAGCGTGCCGAAGAAGTCTTTGAAGAACAGAAGCAGTTTATAGGGAATGCCTCGCACGAGATTCAAACGCCTCTGGCCGTGTGCCGCAACCGCCTGGAAACCTTGATGGAAGACGAAACCCTGACTGAAAGCCAATTGGAAGAATTGTCAAAAACGTACTCAACATTGGAATATATCACAAAGCTGAACAGGTCTTTGCTTCTTCTCTCCAAAATTGATAATCGTCAATTTACGGAAGCCGGAGATATAGAGCTAAACGGTATTATCAGGAAGTTTATAGAAGACTACAAAGAAGTATATGCATACATGAATATCAATGTGGAGATAAACGAAACAGGGGTATTTAAAGTACGTATGAATGAAACTCTGGCCGGCATTTTGATAAACAACCTTATAAAAAATGCCTATGTACATAATATGGAGAATGGGCAACTATTTATAGATATTTCTCCATCTAAACTTATCTTCAGGAATACAGGGCAGGACTATCCGCTCAATTCTAAACTGATCTTCGAAAGATTTTACCAAGGCAGTAAGAAAGAAGGCTCTACAGGACTGGGGCTGGCTTTAATTAAGTCGATATGCGATACGCAACACCTCGATATTAAATATCATTTTGAGGATTCGCTACATTGTTTCGAAATTTCTTTTTAACTTCAAAAATAGCTTGTGTTATGTTGGAGGCTAAAGAATATCCTTTTTGTCATCCTGACCAAAAGGAAGGATCTCTTTGTATTCAGGAGATGTTTCAACTTCGTTTCAACATGACAAAGAAAGTAAAATTTAAATAGCCTTTTTAAAATTTTATAAGGCGAACACATCAAAATTATTGGATTGCAACTGAATGCTTGTAGGGGCGGAATATCTTCCGCCCGCAGACTATTTTCTATTTCGGGCGGAAGATATTCCGCCCCTACAAATGCTTAAAACAATTATACCTGTTTTGATGCGTTTGCCCTATAATTTTTATTCCAAACCACATTATTTCAAATTCTTTTCAGTATTGCCCCTCATCTTTGTACTATAAATATTAAAAACAAAGATGTATGAAAAGAATTCTCACAATCCTCGTATGCCTGCTGGCGATACAATTCTCGGCGCAAGCCTCTAAGGATAAGCGGATAACCTTTGATCAACTGCCGGCACAATCGCAACAGTTGATCAAGAAGCATTTCGATAAGCAGCCTATTGCTTTGGTAAAGATGGAAAGCGAGCTATTTGACAAGTCATATGAAGTAATTTTCACCAACGGAGATAAGATTGAATTTGACAAAAAAGGTGAGTGGAAAGAAGTGGACTGCAAATACACCCAATTGCCTGTGGAACTGATCCCGGTACAGATACAAAATCATGTATCTAAGAACTATCCTGATATTAAGGTGATCAAAATAGAGAAAGAAAGCCGAAACCGCTACGAAATAAGCCTGGCAAACGACATAGACCTGGAGTTTGATTCTAAATTTAATCTGATCGATATTGATAACTAAAACATCAGCAAACAATGAAACAGAAGACTTTATTTTTATTGCTGGCTATATCTGCCATATATTTTGTGGGATGTAGCGACGATGACGATTCTAATTGGGATATTGTCCCATCGGATGTGCGCAGTGCTTTTGAAGAAAAATACCCCTCTGCTAAGAATATTGAATGGGAGGACAAAGGAAGTTATAAGGTTGCCGACTTTATTAACGATAATATGGAGGCATCGGCCTGGTTCGATTCTAAAGGAACGTGGTATATGACCGAAACGGATTTACCGTTCAACTTATTGCCGCAACCTGTGAAAGATGCTTTCGGGGCAAGCGAATATAGCACATGGAAGGTAGATGATGTGGATATGCTGGAAAGAAAAGATTCGGAAGTGATTTATATCATCGAAGTGGAGTATAAAAACAAAGAAGTAGACCTGTATTACAATGCCGAAGGAATACTTGTCAAGACTGTTGAGGATAACGATGATAATGACTATGAAAGCCATATCCCGCAACCGGCATCTACCGAGATAGAAGCTTTTATCAAAGAAAAATACCCGGAGGCAAGAATAATCGAGATTGAAAAAGAAAAGGGTAGGATAGAAGTTGATATTATTCATAACAACATAGGTAAAGAGGTGGTTTTCGATACTAATAACCAATGGTTGTACACTTTGTGGGATGTTAGGGTATCCTCACTGCCTCAGACTGTTGCAGGTGTTGTTAATGACTCTCAATATGCAGGTTATCATATCGATGATGCAGAATTTGTAGAAACCTCTCAGGGTAACTATTATTTGCTGGAACTGGAAAAAGGCAACAGTGAGATAGATATAAAAGTGGATGAAAATGGGAATATATTGGTATAATAGTTGAATACACTTAGCCATATTAATATCAGCGTATGAGGTGCCTGTCAGTATTTCTTTTAAGAAAAACTGTCAGGCGTTTTTTTTATCATTATCGGGTTAATGATTTGAAATAAAGTATAAATGTTGATTGTCATTAATATGATTTATCATTATATTTGTATAGTTCAGTTAAATTTATAAGATATGAAAAACCTCACCTACTACCTTTTCATGTTGCTCTTTTGTTTTGTCATTGCCTGTTCTGACGATAAGGAAGAAGAACGTACTGCGGGCTTTACCGGATTACCAGCCGAAAAGCAATTAAGTCAAAGAATTTTTGCCGATGATACGGCTGGTGTAGCTATTGTCCGTTTCAGGACAAATGCTCCCTGGAGCAGCCAGGTAAAAGATGCTGCATCGCCTGATGGAGCAAGTCCGAAGTGGATATGGATAACTCCAACCAGCAGGGAAACCGTAGGCGCTCATTTTGTTTCGCTCCACTTTAGGGAAAATCGTACCGGACAAGATCGCAACGCAGTTATAACACTTAGCTGTGGAGAAGATAAAATTGTAGTGAATGCCATGCAACTAGCTTTAACAAGGTCTGGGAAAATACCGGGACAACCTGATCCGGAAGAGCAGTTTGATGTTTTTGGTGCTATCACAGATGATGTGTTCAGGGAGTATTGCGCAGAATATGACATGAATGGGGATGGATTATTTAACGAATTTGAGATAAGACAGGTTCTGGATATCGTATTGTCAGGCTCAGAGGTAAAATCCCTTGCAGGCATAGAATATTTCACCTCTCTGGAAACCCTCGACTGCAATAATACCGGACTGGAATCATTAGACATCTCGAAGAATATAAAGTTGGAAGTGTTGAAATGTGAGAATACATCTATCAGCGAACTGGATATATCTAAAAATGTGAAACTGACCCGGCTGGATTGCCGAAACATACCTGCTACAGTAGCATGGGTATGGGGAGGTTTTAATATAGGAGATCCATATCAGTCTATAACCACTATAAACAAAGACGATGATATGGAGTTTAAGATAAAAGAGTAATTCCCATCCTTACTAAGTTAAAAATGAAGACCTGCAATGTTTTCCTATTTGGGAAATTGCAGGTCTTACTAATAAAAGTATTGATGTATGGTAGCTTTGCAAAGTACCTTTATTCTATATTTTGTATTCCTGCTGTATTTTGTTTTGCAACATCCAGTCCGCGAGCTGAGGCTTGATCAAAAGCTTTCTTTGCTTCCGCTGTATTTTTTTGCAGTGAATGAAGTACTCCCATATTATTAAGATATTCGGGAGTATTTTTGTCCGCTTTGCCCAGATATCTTTGCGCCTTCTCCATATCTTTTTCCGATAGGGCTGCGGCAGCGGCGTTCAGGTTTGCTACCTTGTCTTCAGGGAACATTCTTACAGCAGTTTCAAACACTTCTACAAATTGCGGACTGCCGGTCTGGTATGTATCGGCTATGCGGTACATTTCGTCCAGACTCAGTTGCTGAGGACGTATTTTTAGTATTTCTTTCGCTTCCTCCACGCTAAATTCATGTACGCTGTATTGTATGCTGGATACTACTTTCCTTAATTTTGGATAGATTGTGCTAAGCATTTGGCGGTAAGTTGCACCTTTATTATAAGCTTTTATCTTATTCTTTCGGGCATTTACGTCTGCAGTATTCTGAATAATATCCAGAATTGCGCCTTTATCTGCCATATCAGACTTATCAACAGCTACCTCCAATCCTTCCCAATTTTCACCGCCATATTTTATATAATAAACATTAGACGGGAACGCCATCTTAGAGCTTAAATAAGATTTGAACGCTTCGGCACGTTGTTTCGATAATTGTTCGTTGTGGCTGATACTGCCTTCGGGAGAGGCATAACCAATGATGTCTATCTTCTGTACAGTCAGATTCTTATCTGAGTGTATTGCCTGAAAGAGTGATTCTATTTTTGCCAGTTCCGTAGGGTTGTTCATATAGTTGGGCAAGATATCCGATTTATTTACAGGAAAGTCTAGAAATGACTCCCAGTTTTCTTTGCGAGTCTTCACCTTTTCCACTTCGGGCTGTATATATGCCAGTTGAGGATTAAACTCAGGCTTAGGTGTTTCTACATATACATAATGGCCTACTCTGTCCACATTGGTTTCCTGCCGGTATCCTCCACATCCGCAGAAATCTTCTTGCAGGTCGAGAAATGAGGAATCCATCCACTTCTCATATGGCAATACCTGGCTGTAATGGATTTGTTTTCTGTTGTCATTATCCAGTTTTATTACAGCATAGTAATCCGGATTGGAATTACCACCGAGCGCCACTGCTCTTTTATATGCTTTGTGGCGTGTGGTACCGTTGACCAGCACTTCGGGTAGTTTTTTCTCCTGATTGTTTCCTGACAATACCGGGGTAAGTGTCAGATACCGGTTCTTGTCGAGCGATAGGTTTGTCAGATCAATTACCATATGAACATGCATAGAATCTCCTATATGTTTCAGGTCTCCTGATACAAAATTTTTGGTCGTATTTTGCTGTGCCATCGCAGGCAATACGATAGACAGAAATGACAGAGACAGTATAATATATTTTAATGTTCTCATCGTTCTTTTTCCTTTTATTTAAATATGTATATGAAGCTTAGAGTGGCTTTAGTCGGCCCCCAGTAGTTTTTTGAATCCTCTTTTATTTTTGATCCGCACTTCTCGCATTTATATTCGTCATAATTGATGTGTGCATACCCTGCTCCAATGCTGGCCTCAAGGTTCCACCTATTGCTGAGTATCCACTGGTAACCATAGGATATACCGCCTCCGTACAAATTTCCCTGATAGCGTTTGTCTTCCAGGTCGAGCATTTTTATCCCTCCCACATTAAACTCCGCATAGTGGCCGTGCAGGCCTATGAAGTGCCCGTTGAACCGTTCGCAGAACCAGTATCTTAGCTCGGGCTGTACGCCCCAGTGTTTCATTTTCTTATTGTCGGAAAATTCCCACGGATTGTAGTTCCCTGATATATCCAATGTGAATTTCTTAGAGAGTCCTATTTCCATTCCCAGATTTGGGGTAGCAGTTGCCCAGTACAACAGATTTGTTTTCAAGGCAAACGTAGGCAGATAATAATCCTTTTCTGTCTGTGCGTTTGTGAAGATTGCCAGCATGAAAACCATACTTATTAGAAGAAACCGTTTTGTCATTACCATATATATTTTTAGTCTAATTCGATAATAAAGGAAAAGCCAGTTTTGCCCCGTTCCTAATTTCCTATTTTAAACAATATTTTTATAAAATTGTTTTCGTTTATGATTTCAATAAGATGAGAGGCCGGCGACGGGACGAACATTTTTATTTTTTTAAAACTTTTTATAATCTCTAATGTTATATAGGAAAATTGAGCAAAATAAAAGATTCACAAATTGCATATATATCAAAAGAGATATACAAATTAGGAGGCAATAAACGTAAATCAATTAAGTTGCTGTTTATTAATAAGATAAAGAAGTGCCAATATGGGTGCTTAGTTTTTTGCACCCTATATTGAAAGAATTTAGAATGTTTTAGACTATAAATTATTATGATTATGAATTTGAAAAAGTTATTTTTCGCACCGTTCGTTGCTCTGGGCTTTATAGCCTGTAGCAGTGATGATATTGCAGATGAGGGCAAAGATCCTTCGACAAATGCTAACACTTATGTGAATTTTTCGATCAACTTTGCTTCATCGGCCAATACCAAGGCTCTTCCCGAAGATTATAATCCGGATGGGACATATGAAGGAACCGATTTGGTTAAGACTCTGGATTTATATATAGTTTCGGCAGATGGTACACTCGAAGCTAAAAGGCTTAACCGTGGAGACCTTTCTTTCACCAGTTCTGTTCTTACACCGAATGAGCCATTTAGAACTACATCGGGTAGCAAATCTATTTATGTTGTATTTAATAGTCCGAATCCGATAGGAACAAAGGTGCCTACCGATAATGACCTGATAGACATAGCAGGGTTAGCTCAGGTAGGATCGGATGAAAAAGGACAATACGATGTGGTTATGATGACCGGTAAAAATCTGACAGTATCTATCGCTCCCGACGTTTCGCAGCAGGCTGCCATTAGTGGGGCAAATAACTTTAGCGTAGTGGTGACCCGCCTTGCTTCGCGTGCCATTGTGACTACTACTGCATCTACCGACCTGTTGGGTACTAACGGTGTAAAAATAGGTACAATATCCAATATTACTTATTCGGTGGCTCAGGGTACTAAGAAAGTATATTTTACAGGCAAATCAGATTACACAACATATGGTAGCTCATATGTGACAGCGCTTGGTGACTATATTACTCAGGCTCCTACCTATTATGACTATGCTGACCTGTCTACACCGTCTGCGGTTCCGGCACAGCCTACCAATGGCGATTACAAAAGTTTGGCAGGTAAATTCCTGTTCGAAAATACACATACAATTGGCGATGTGAAGACATCCGGCTATAAAAAAGGAAATACCGCCTATGTACTGGTAAAAGCGGTGCTTACACCTGACCCGGCTTCTATTGCCGATGGTGGAACCCTTACAAACAATACCTTCTATGTAGGTGCATCGGATGGGAAGATATATTCAAGTAAAGCAGCTGCGCAAGCTGCCGTAACAAATCAAAAAGTCTCGCTTTATCAAAATGGGAAAATGATATATTATGCATGGTTGAATCCTGATAATATAAATAAACCATTGAATTCACCTGTATTGCGTAACAATATCTATCATGTGAATATTACGGGATTTGGGAAATTAGGTTTGAACTGGAATCCTCTCTATCCTGAGGATCCTGATACCACTAACCCCGGTAATCCGGATCCAAAGCCTACAAACCCGGACGAACCTAATCCGCCAATCGATCCGACTGATCCGTTGACTCCGGAAGAAACATATATGTCAGTAGATATAACTTTATTGAACTGGACAGTGCATTCTTATGATATAGAATTGTAAAAAAAACAGATAATCCGGAGTGGGGTATTCCGGCTCCGGATTATAATATTACACTTGTGCCATTTACAATAATATTAGACAACAATGACTATACATAACAAAACAATCTTACTGTTCAGCGCAATAATCTTACTGCTCTTATCGGGATGTATAAAAGAGGATAACGATGATTGTGTACAAGGTATTGATGTCAGGTTCTATTCGAAGATTAATTGCGAAACCGATACATTATATCCCACACAGATAGGAGATATAACCCTTTGTGTGTTCGACGAAAATGGTTTGTTGGTCAGGTACAAGAAAGACAATGATGTGAAGCTGGCACGAAGCTATACGGATCGCCTGGAATTAAACAAGGGAGGTCTATATACGGTAGTAGCGTGGTCAGGATTGGATGAGGCTTCTTTTGACATTAATATGCCGCAGGAGATGGTTTCTAAAAAATCAGACCTTCTGTTTCGCCTGAAAAGGACGTTGAAGCAAGCTTCTTCCATAGCAGGAGAAACTATGTATTACGGAGAAAGCCAGGCAGTATATATTCCTGATGCTGAGGCCGAATCGATATTTGAAACTACCACCATCAATATGCAGGAAATAACTAATCGCCTGACAATTTTTATAGAAGGATTGGACAACCCCGATAACTATTATGTAGATATAGAATCTGATAATGGTTCGATGAACATAGACGGAACGAGTGCACAAGACGAGGTTATCGATTACAGTTTTACCCAACTGACGAGGGATAACATACTGGAAGCGCAATTTACTTTATTGAAACTGGATACAGAAAATTCGAATACAATAGTGGTGAAAAGTAAGATTGACGGACGCGAACTATACAGAGGCAGCCTGCTGGGTACTCTCCTGTTGAAGAACCCGGATGTCAACTTAAATTGCGACCATGACTTTGTCATACGGTTTACAACCCATGACCAATGCAGTTGCGGCACATACACTATTGCTCAGATATGGGTCAACAATTGGCTTGTACACAGCTACGATACTGATTTGTAGTTTGAAAAAATAGAGATCAATATGAAATCAATGATATATAATGTAATGGGCAAATATCGTTTTATAGGCTTGTTATTTGTTACACTATTCATCGTTAGTTGTAGTACCGATGATGAGCAGTATAATAATGGGCAAGGAAATGAAACATATGTCACATTATTGGCAAAAGCTGCTTCGGCAAACATCAATGAGGATAAAGTACTATGGGAAGACCGCGTCAGTGAAATAAGGATGATCGCTTTCGATTCCCAGACGGGAGAAGCTGTTTATAATAGTAAATTAAGTTTTCCCAATGGCTTTTCATCCACCAGCGATGCTATACGCTTCAAAGCAGGTAATTATAATTTTTACTTTATAGCAAATGAGTCTGCCTATAGTAGCGGCTTTCTGGCAGCGCTGACTTCGATATCCGCAGAATCGGACTTTAGTACTGATGCCCGTTTTAGTAATTTGCAGTATAATCCCAATTTTGTACCTAAAGAAACGGGCGATGGTGCATTATTCTTAATGTCGGCACAATATTCGGATATACAAGTGGCCGATGGCGGAACTAAAGACAGTCCGCTCCCTCTGGGTTTGCCCAATGGCAGAGTGGAACTGGTAAGGGCTTTGGCTAAGATAGAAGTAATCTTCAGGAAAAAGGTGAGTGGCAGCAGCATAACTCCTAATAGTATAGCATCTATTCAGTTAGGTAATGTGGCTTCGTTGTATTCTGTACCTACACAGGATGATTATTATGCAGGAACAGAGGCACAGTCTTATATGGTTATTCCTTCAGGATTCAATTATGCAAATGACTCGGTAGGAGCTGTTACTTTCTATATACCCGAATTGCTGCGTCAGGACGGGAGTGCCGAATTTACAGGACTGCATATAAACGATACGGTCTTTGCGGTAAAAACAGACGACCAGAAAGTAGGGCTTACCGAACAGCGGCGTTCCATAAGTTCTTTATCTACAAATAGTATTATACGCAATTATCATTATATAATAAATGCGTATATAAAAGAACCAGGAGATGAAGTCGAAAAAGGTATTATTGAAATACAAACCCTTGTGACACCTTGGAAAAAGGATACTTATAAATATGTTTTCTATGGTGATAAGGATATAGTAATACCACCGATAACGCCTACAGACTCGAGCCTGATAGTCACTACAGACTGTGGTAAGGTAGAAATAAGGTATGATAATGAAATCTTATCGCAAGGATTGCAGGGAGCTTATGGCGATCAGGTGGAATGGTATAATCCTGCTACGGGCGGCCCCGATATCATCAAAGGGAAAGCACCCTACTATTGCGAAAAGAAATACGGCCCGGGATGGCGGTTGATCAACTCGTGTGAACTGATGTCTTTTCTGGCTCTCTTTGATAAGACATACAAAATATGGGAATCAAATACCTGGGAAGGAAGAAATCATAATTTGCCATTCTTTCCACTACAATTCAGGCAACAGGCGCAAAGCCTGCTGGAGAAGCTAAGTGGTATAGATTTGTCTAATTTTGTACTTACAGATGATGGAGTAGACCCTATGGGGGACGAAAAGCTTGGAGTCCTGGATCAATACTTTACACCAGGCGATATCATGTTGCGCGAAATAGATTATCCGGGTGGATGGCCTTATGCTGCACTTCCGAACAATAGTGGATTGAAATGGTATCCCAGCCAGGTGAGTATACAGGTACACGGTTACTGGTATTCAGATTATATTGATTTGAGTAACCGCGACAACTGGGATAAGATTCTCTATCAGGAATTTGAAAGGTATGACTATAGCAGAACAGTTTCGCGTTGTGTGAGATCGGTAGAATAAGAAAGGTATGAAAAAAACAGTATTATATATAGCGTTTATCATAATTTCCGTCGTTTTTGCAGCATGCAGCAACGATGACGATATTATAACCGATAACGAAGAAACGGACAAAATTTCGCTGATTATCAATCCTGTTGCTAATATGCAAACCAAAGTAGTAGATGATGATAATCTGGCAAGTGAAGAGACGATAAAGAATCTTAGTATTTTCTTTACAGAGCCGTCATCGACTGTTATAGTGGATAAGTATATACATTACAATTTCAGAAATGTAGACGACGACCGCAAACTGGTGATTTTGTCTCTCAATCCGGAAGTAGTAAAACAAAAAGATATTTATATAGTAGCTAATTGTGATGATGTGGGTATGCTGAATTCTTATACTACCGTTTCGAACCTGAAAAATATGCCTACACCGATAGCCGACAGCCTGAATCTTTTAGTGCCTGAGGATGGATTCCCTATGTTTGGCGCTACTTTGAATTTTGACTTTACCACTAAAGAGGTGGCTGTTGTCAACTTGGAGAGGGCAGTGACAAAAATGAGGATCACTTTGAAATTTCTGGATAGTACATATGTGGGAACAAACAATACTTTCCGCATACAGAAGGCAGCAAAATACACGACTATTTCGTCGGAAGGTTCACTTACTATCCCTACAGATGCATACTACAACTATATTTCGGATATGCCGTTCAATGAAAATTCTGCACAGGAATATATAGCTATCGCCTATCTGTATGAATCGGCTGAAGTGCCAATCCTTAATATCCAGTCGTTTCTTAACAATGAGGTACAGACCTTTAGCGTAAGATTACCTTTGCCGTTAAGGAACTATCTGTATGATATAGAAGTGGATATACTGCCGGAAAATCAGACAACTTCTTCGAGCCTGAAGAGCGAAGCAGTGCAGGTTGTGGTGAAGAGCAAAATAACTCCTTCCCGTTGGTGAAAAGAATGAATTGAGCAAGATATATGAAAAGAAATGCCTGGTTTTACCTATAGTAAACCGGGCGTTTTTATTTATTATGTGGTAATCAATCGTTGGTTTATTTTTACTACGCGGAATCAACTAATACCTTCGCTACAGCTACGGTATTCTGATTCCTTGTGTTCCTTTTGACCAAAGTCTCAAAACCAACGTTTTTATAAAGCAGTTCTGATACCAATTTACATTACGAGTAGCGGATACTTTTCAATCAATAGCTTTTCTATCCTGTTCACATCGGTGTCTTTTAGGATAACGATCTTATCTTTATTCAATAGATACAATGTAGGGATTGCTTTCAGGTCGTAACGATTATCATCTATGATATGCTGTCCCTGGTCGTAACTGTTGATCCAGCAGCCCGAAGGTATTTCTTCGAGGTGTGATCTCCAAAGGTTGATGTCCTTATCAGGATATACCGCCAGTATTTTTAATGCTCCGCCCGAAACTGCCTTGTTAATAATAGCCGATTGCTTCAGGCTATGGGTTGCCTCCCGGCAGCTTTCACAATCGGGATTAAAGAAATATAAGAGAATATTTTCGGCATGTGTACTATATAAATTCCCATTCTTGCCCGATGCGAGTGTATAATCAAAATCTACGGCTTTTTCACCTATCCTGTTCTTCATTAACAGGTTGAGATCAAATTTAGTCCTTTCCAGTTCGGCGACATCGATCTTTCCCGACTTGATTTTATGCTCCAACACAAGGATATACCATTCATCGTTGCGATAAGGAGAGTTGGGATCGTAAATATACGATTTGAATATATTCGCCAGATTATTATATCCAATACTTTCTTTAACAGCCACATCGAGCGCATTGTTGATAGACACGGCGGCCTTCTCCGGATTACTTTTCAGTAGGTGCATATAGAGGTTCATCCACCGCACAAACTCTTTGCCGCCGGTAGTAGCTGTATCACTAAAATTGAAGCCGTTCCAATAAGCAAGCGCGTTATCAGTCGGTTGCCATTGTTTTGCTTCGACACCACTGTTGACAGGTGTTTTTTCCTGCTTATTGCTACAGGCCGGGTATAGAAACAGTAAGGGTATGATGATAAGATAAATATATTTTAGTTTCATATAGTGGGTTCTTATGTTAATTGTACAAATATTTACTGTTTGTTAAACAACACACCAGCCGTTTTTGTTGAGTGCGGCGAAGTCCTTTCCGCTCTTGCTAACCGGTCGGGCAAAGTGTCAAATTCCTCCGTTGAATAATATTAATAAAATGTATAAAAATAGTTGATTAACAAACAGTATGCAATATTATTTGTTTAAAAAAAATGATTGATACATAGCAATGAAATGGATAAATATACTTTATATAATAACGAAGAACTGGAGCAATACGAATATCATATCGGAGACTTTACTCCTCACATAAGCTACAGGATGAAGGATGGTGATATATACCTGACGCATACACGGATGCCAGACCAATTGCAGGGAAAAGGTATCGGTAAAAGGCTTGTGGAAGATGTGTTAAATGATATATCTTACAGGGGGATAAAGCTGGTACCCCTTTGTGCTTTTGTGGCAAGCTATATCAGGAAAAATCCACGGTGGCTTATCCTGCTTAAGAAAGGCATCTATATAGGGTAAAATATCGATCACATTGAGCTTTGCACAACAAGGGAAGTGTGAATAATATAAAAAATAAAATTATTCTATTCATATAAATTCCCTTTTAGCAATAGCCTATGGTCTATCATCCTCTGCCTCTGCAGCTTTCTGCGCTTCTTCCAATTCCTTCCTGTTTGCTATTAGTTTTCTATAATGTTCCAATCGCCAACTATCAATAATGGCATATATTACAATTTTATCTTTTATATATTCACCTATTCTTTCCTTTAATCCCCATCCTTCTTTTCTAGTAACTGGAGTATCTAATCCTATTTCAATGAAAAGTTTTGCCCATTTATTATCAATGGGATTTTTGTTTGGTTCATAAACTATACTGAGTGCTGCCGCAGGATAATCACCATTTGAATATGCAATCCAACTAATATCGGAAACACTTATTCTGACAATCGGGAACGGTAACATATCTATAAATTCCCGAACAGTCATTCCTGCGTATAGATCAGGCGATCGTTTTACAAAATTATATTCCAGATATTCCAGAGTATCGTTGTTAAATTCTTCAAAATCTCTGTATTGCAGAATTGAGTCATTAGATTGTCTTAATTTTGCTGATTTAACAAAAGGATTTGTTTGTGAATAAGTTGAAAAGCTTATAATTAATAATATTGTAAACAATATTTTCTTCATGACAAAAATATTTATTAGCAATCAGTTTACTAATCCTCTGGTCTCACATCTTTTCGTCCGTATATTATTCGCCAGTAATTTTGCAATTGCCAGCTTTCTATTTTGGCAAAGGTGACAGTAGGATTTAAATTTATTACGAGATCTTTCACATTGTAGTTAGTCCAAGCAATATGTATATCTTTCCAACTTATAATGGGTTCTATTCCTACTTCTATACTGAGATTAGCTCTTTTTCCATCAAGTTTATTATCTTGCTCTTCTCGGAATATATAGAAACTGAAACTGTTAACTCCGGAATTCTCTTCGCCTTTTATTCCATTTGCAACACCTATATCACATACGGCAAATGGGAGTAAATCTATAAATTCTTGTACTTTCATACCTGCATACGCTTCGGGGATACGTTTTATAAAGTTATATCCAAGATAAGTTATCGTATCATTATCAAATTCCTCCAATGACTTATATTGCAATATCGAATCTGTTGGTTCTGAAAATCTTTCCATCATCGTATAAATATAATCTGTTTGACCATAAATGAAGGAATTAAGTGCAAAGAACGAAAGGAGAAATACAATCTTTTTCATAACAATAAATTTATATAATTAACATATAAACTGTAAATATATAAAAACTGCGGAAAAGATTCCGCAGTTTTACATAGTAAGAACAAAAAACTGAAATCTATTGACAAATCTGAGGGGAATATTTTCCTTTTATGTCTTTCTCTGTTTTTAATTCTTTAAATTCAGAAAGATCATTTTCTCTTTTTGCTATTTTCAGTCCCATATTATACTTATCCATTAAATATGATAATGCGTGAGCCTGGGCATCTTCTTGTGAATATTTACCTTTGTTTAATAGATTATTGTATGCTTCTTCGTAGTCTCGCGCCCACATTGATCCAGATATAAATGAATTAGAAGTATCTTCATCAGATATAAAAAAATATTGATATAGAAAATATTCAGGATCATCGACCTTATATATAAAGGTCTCGAATTCATTTTTATTATCTACAGAAATAACATATTCTGTTCCATTTTTAGCAAAAATCACACTTGATTCTAAATTAGTAGTATAGTCACTATTTTGATCTTGTTTTTGATCTCTCGCCATTCCAACCATTGTAGTGACATCTTTGGGAGAAGGTACAGAAACTTGTCCATAACCATGAGTATGTATTATCGTTTTATTAAATGGTGAATACTCAATACCCACACTTGTAGGTGTACCAGATTTTATATCGGAAGTAAAATACTGATTACTATCAGAATTAAATCTAATATTCACCGAATATTCATTTGGAGCAGTGGCTGCTAATCTTCTTAATTGTGAGATATCGGAAAAAACGTTATGGTTTGGAGCTGATGTTATAGTCGGATTATCAATCACTGAGCAGACGGCAGTCGAGTTTCTGGCAGCCGATGGTGGGCAGTCAGTCCTTTTCTCCGGCTCTTTTTCATTGTTATTATTGTTATTGTTGTTGCCGTTTCCATCCCCACCACCGGAAGAGTCATTACCATTACCCGAGCCACTACCCGAGCCATAGGCCTTCCATCCACATTGAAGGCAATACGTGGTATTGATCAGTTGACTTTGACAAACCGGACATTTGCGCACGCCCGAGCCGGATGTATTACCACTCGAACCGGAACCGCTGTTACATCCCTTCGGGCATTTTCCCTCGGCGTTAAGCTGAGCCCCGCATTTGTTACATATCTGGTAATAGGCTGAACCTGAAGTCGAACCCGACCCACGGCCTGATCCCCATACTTCCGGTGGAGTCTCTACATCGCTACGCATACATACGTCGCAGGTTTCGGCACCCGAACAGTG
>JAITVH010000098.1 GCA_031285905.1 Prevotella sp. | reverse complement strand
ACGTCGTCGAATATCAGTATAGGTACACAATCGGCTGTAGTAACTCCTATGCAGATATTCCTTTGATCGGTAACCAGCGCATCAATACCGTTCAGCAATTTTACTTTTTCCAGGTCGCTTTTCTGTAAGAAATCATGGCCTATTATCAATACCTTATCTTCATGTGTCTGATACGGGACATAGATATCCTCTTCTTTAATATTCAATATTTGTGCCAGTCTTTCTCTGTTCTCTGCAACGCAATCGATCTCATCACCGCTATACATCCCAAGATTGAAGGTCTCATAATTTCCTTTGCTTATACCTCCATGTATTGTTGTAGAAAAATGATGAAACCCTGCTTTTGGAAGCAGATCAAACTCTAATAATTCCACTCGTCCTTCTTTAATATTCATTTGAGTATTATATTAATTTATGTTATTAATAGTTAATCTAATAAACCTTAATTTACAAACAATGTTATAATTGGTTACCTATACACGAATAACAAGAGTTAATCGGTTTATTAAACTAACAAATTATGAAAAAAATCTTACTTACACTACTTGTCTGTACATTAACTGTCGGAGCATACGCCCAATCAAATCAGAAGCAACAAGATGAAAGCTATTACAAAGGAATAGAATCTTATCAGGATTTACACCTTACAGCCGATCAAATTGCCAAAATAAAAAAACTGAAGAGAGAAGTTGGGCCTAAATTTGCAGCTATTGATAGAGACCGTTCCCTTACCGGATATGAAAAAGGGCAGAAAAAACGCGAACTGGCTCAGAAGCACAGGCAGGAAATAGAAAATGTATTGAATCAGGATCAGATCTCATTATGGGAAAAGAAATATGGCAAATACACATCTCTGGATGATATAAAAGATAAAATATCCGATAATTTCGATGAAAGGGAAGATGCTTTGGAAGTTGAGTATGAGACTGAAAAGTCAAATATAGAGAAAAATTCGTATCTTGACAAAAGTGAGAAAAAGGCTCAGAAAAGGGCATTGAAAGAAAAGTACAAAGAGGAGAAAAAGAAGCTGAAAAACGAGAAAGAAAAAGCAAAAAAGATTGTTTGATCAATTGGCAGTATAAGGCAAAGCCCTGACTGAAACCGGTCAGGTCTTTTATTATATGGGGAGTAAGATTAGTCAATGAAATCGATTGTTTCTTCTCCTATCATCTGGCGAAGCGTGTTTTTTTAGCTTCACATACTGGATAAACAAATCGTGTTCTGCAATTTTGCTAGGCTCGTGCATAGGGCTCTTGAAAACCTCTGTCTTTTCTTTGAAAATCCGGTTAGACAAATTCTCAAACTCTGTCCGCATCAACCGGTGCTGCTCTTCTGTTTCTTTTTTCTGTTCGGCGTAGAAACGTTGTTGCATGGTTATCTTTTCCTCGTAAGATTGACGAAGCAGTTTAAGTTCGTTTTGAGCGGTAAGCAACTTTTTTCCAGTGCGGAAGCTTTTCGATCCGACAATAGTTTGCCAATAAGTAGTTCAATCAGTAGACAAAGAAGGGCGATAACGTATTCCATGAGGGGTGTGGGATGATGAATTAAGTTGTGAAGTTACAATAAAAAATTTGCCCCCATTATTAAAAACCCAAATCTACATCCGGCTCATCGTATTCACTATTGGCATCAATCGTAAAGGATACCGGATTGAAAAGTGTTCCTCCTGTGAAATTCGTATTATAATTCCGCTTAAATAATACGTCCGACAGCGTGATATTTCCTTCAGTACCAGTCCCGATTTGCCAATGTAAGGTGAAAGTTTTTGTATTCCCTCCATTATCTGCGGAATTAGTATTGGCAAAATACAATCCAGAAAGAACTGTTTGGCTTTGGTTGTCGGGATATGTATTATACACACTGGCATCAATCGTATTCTGGAACTCGATGTTCAAGCCGGTTGCCACACAACTTTGGGTCAGGACATTAAAGGTATAATATCCCGGATTGGTCACCCGGAAAGTAAGGGTAGCGCCATTCACTTCCGATCTATTTTTCCAGAGTCCTGCATCCGTAGCAACCAGATTAATCCGCGCCAACGGACGTTTTACCTGGAGAGTAGTCGGATAAGTCTGCCCGGCGGCAAAAGAAAAGATTCCGGTAAAAGCGTCACGTGCAGGCAAATTGCTTGTTTGGTAAACACGTCCGTCGAAAGCATCCGGGTCGCCATCGAGCGAGTTTAACACAATGCGCTGGAAATCCGTTGTCAGATAAAAATAATCAGACGGCGTTCCAGTGGCATCATCTACATCATCTACATAATCCACCCATACAGCCACATTATAAGAAATAGACCTGTCCAGAATTAGTGTAAAAGAGGGATTATTCAATTGTACAATCCGATCGATCCGGGAGTTTTTATTGCTATTCCATAATTCGACAATGTAACGGGCATCTTTACCGGTTACTACAGGTGCAGCAGCCCGTAAACTTGTTTTAGAGACTACCGATTGAATGCTAAAAGTGACTACTTCGGGTTGTGCCAGTGGCTCAGTCTCCTTTATTTCATCCTTTGTACAAGAAATCAGCGTACTAAACGCTACAATGAATGCTAACCATAATTTTGTTTTCATATCTCACAATAAATTATTATTATCTAAAAAGTGTATACTATAACCTCAAATTGACTTAAAAAGTTCATTAAGGAAGAGGAATATCTATATTCCCTTCATAATCTGTTACTACGCCTATCCCTGAATCGGATTCTTCGGTCAGGAAAGCCCCTTTTACGGTTGTTAACCGGTTACGCATATAAGGAATTTCCACCTGATCGATCTGATTGATCACATGGCCTTTGGTGTCGTAAATCCGGACATTGGCTTTGAGCATCGATGCTTCGTCAGTGGCCCAGATATAGTCCCAACCCAGTAACAGTTCATCCAGAGACAGGATGTGGGTTTGTCCGGAAAAGCTCCCTCCATTCCATACATCAGCAGGTTTCCCTTGAACCGCGTCATAACTGTCATAAACCAGTCCGGGATAGCTGATACGGCACCGGATATCCGCCACATCACTCACTCCCCCTACGCTTAAATATTCTCTCAAATCGGTCGCGATGATCTGATATTTGGAAAAAGGTCTGTGAAGAATGATATTTTCGGGAATTACACTTCCGTTGCCAACTTCGAGATTGACATCTAGATAGGTAGTGAACGCATCTTTCAATTCAGTGTTCCCCCTGTAATCTCCAATTGTCTGGATATAAGCCAGATTCTCCGTATCATAATATAAATCCTCGACAGAACCAGGTAGTACATAATCTGCCCAGAAAACAAGCCGGTATTCAGCAGCAGGAAGTTGAATCGTATCATTTACCGAATACACAATGGAACCGGCCTTTCCGACATTGAAGACTTTTCGTTCCACCAGATTGCCAGCTTTTGAGTAAATACCTATAATCGCACGGACATCCGGATTTTCTACTTCATCCACAGCCGCCTTACCCGACACTGGCGAATAAGGAATCATGGAGACATCGAGGATGATATTCAGGACGGTTACTTTTGTACCGGAACAACAGATACAGGCATCGTCGTCCCAAGTATAACATCCGGACAGAAGAACGCACAGCAGGATTAATAAAAGGAGTCGTATATGCGTGAACATTGATCAAATTTATGAGTTTAATCTTTAACAAATAGAAAGTAGTTCTGTTCAATAAAAACTGCTATATCTTATCCAAACTACAATTATTTACACTTTATATATAAATAATTTTCTGATATGAGGAGCATCGCTATTCCACAAAAAAAGGTGTCCCATTTGGAACACCCCATTCAATTATATTTTAGAGACACTAAACATCTAAAACTCCTTTACTATTTTATGATTTAGCAAAAAAGATTGTTTGATCAATTGGCAGTATAAAGCAAAGCCCTGACTGAAACCAGTCAGGGCTTTTATTATATGGGGAGTAAGATTAGTCAATGAAATCGATTGTTTCTTCTCCTATCATCTGGCGAAGTGTGTTTTTCAGCTTCACATACTGGATAAACAAGTCATGTTCAGCAATCTTGCTTGGCTCATGCATAGGGCTCTTGAAGTAGAAAGACAACCAGTCTTGAATTCCACTCATTCCCGCACGTTTAGCAAGGTCTGTGAACAATACAAGGTCAAGACACAAAGGTGCTGCCAAAATAGAGTCCTTACAAAGGAAATCCACTTTCAACTGCATTTTATAGCCTAACCATCCAAACAAGTCGATATTATCCCAACCTTCTTTATCGTCGCCACGAGGCGGATAGTAGTTGATACGAACTTTGTGATAAACGTTACCATAAAGTTCAGGATATAATTCAGGTTGAAGAATATTGTCGATAACCGAAAGTTTTGATTCTTCCTTTGTTTTGAATGAACCCGGATCGTCAAGAACTTCTCCGTCGCGGTTACCAAGGATATTAGTAGAGAACCACCCACTAAGACCTAGCATACGAGTCTTCAACATTGGCGACAATACTGTTTTCAACATTGTCTGACCTGTTTTGAAGTCTTTTCCGCAGATAGGAGTCTGAGTTTTCTCAGCCAGTTCCCACATTGCAGGGATGTCCACTGTCAGGTTAGGAGCACCGTTGATATACGGAATACCCATAGAAACACAAGCATAAGCATAAATGTTGGAAGGAGCAATATCTTTATGATTTTCCTTCATCCCTTTTTCTAATGCAGAAAGTGTTTTGTGAACTTCGCCAAGTGGAGTAAATACTTCTGTACTACCGCACCAGATAACAACTATGCGGTCGCAATTATTGTCTTTTTGGAATTTTTCGATGTCTTGTTTCACTTGTTCCATCAAGTCCCATTTTGTAGGAGCAGATTTTACCCAAGTACCATGAAGACGTTTTACAAAATCCTGATCGAAAACAGCTTTCATCGGTTTGATAGCAGCCATCTCGTCTTTTACTTTATCAAGGTCTTCGTTTGTTAAAACAGCAGCATGTTTTGCAGCTTCATATGCATTATCTTCGAAAATATCCCATCCTCCGAATACTACATCGTTGAGGTCGGCCAAAGGCACTGCATCTTTGATTTTAGGAAAGCGGTTTTCTTCTCTTTTTCCTAAACGCATTGTAGCCAATTGAGTTATTGACCCTACTGGTACACCTTGTCCTTTACGGGCAAGCAATGTTCCTGCCATGAATGTAGTGGCTACTGCGCCAACACCTACCGATAGAATACCAAGTTTTCCTTTGGCTTCTTTTACTTGTACTTTTCCCATTTTTTAATTTTAAAATTTTAAAATACACCGCAACCCGCGGCAATCCTTTAAACACACGAACTACACTTCTTCAGGATATTATCTCCTGCTTTCCATATAGTCCTATAATAGTATGACTTCGTCGAAATCCTGCATCATTTTATTCTCCCAACCCAGGCTTTTCCACCATACAAACGGCTTCCATTATTGAAACAAGAAATCGGCCAACACCATATTATTACCAAAATTTCAGGTACTATCTATAGTATATCTTTCAATCTAATTGAAAGGCAGCCTTCAACTCCA
>JAITVH010000037.1 GCA_031285905.1 Prevotella sp. | reverse complement strand
TGGTTTGTAATGTAGCTCAGCAATAGAAATAATAGTAAAATGGAATATTTTATATCATATTTGCTTTCGAATAACCTTAGTAAAGTCCAGCCCAATATTAATATGAATAATAAGGATTGTAGTGATGTGATAGCAATGTCAAAAATAAAACGAAATGAAAAGATAGCAGATAATAGAAAATAGTTCGAATTGAATCCAAATCGGTCTTCAAGGTTTGCTAAACCGGGAATTATGCTGAATTCTTCGTTCCATCTGATGTTTTGATAATGATAATATGCCGAATCGTAGCTATTTCCGATAAACAATGTATAGAGTATAACAGAAGATATTAGCAAGAATATACAGATTATTTCATATTTATATATAGACTGGAGCCTGTACCTGATATTCAGGATATGATTTTTTAATCTTTTAAAATTAGATGACCAATATATAGCCATCACTAGCAAAAGAAACAATAGTATATAATGATTCGTAGCAAGGAAAATAGAAGAGAATTGCAATGGAATAAGAATAAAACACATACCCAACAAGAAAGTATCCAGAATTCCATATTTTTCCTCATTTTTACATAACTTATTGTATATATTGATGGTCATGTCACCAAAGGAAAAAAGAACAAAGAATATAATAATCCAAGATATTAAAATCGCTAACATTATTTTTTTGAAAGATGTTTTTAACTATTCTATATGCTTGACGTTAACTAACGTTTAAAAAAGGTAAGCATCGTTATATTTTCGCACTACAAAAATACTATTAAAAATTAATATTAAGTATATTTGTTTGGCGTTAAAAGAAACGCTTTTTCTTTGCGGTTAATATTCATTTGATAAACGTTTTTAGCAAAAAATGTAAAAGATTTAGTAATTTAGGGCGTCGAAAAAATGCTTTATTACTAAATTTTATTTTGTAAAGGATTAATCGCTTGGAAACTAATGACAAAACAAAATATAAACAATATAAATATATAAGCGTATGTCACAATTGGTTGGGCATGTATCTCAAATTATCGGGCCGGTAGTCGATGTGTTTTTTGACACAAGTGATCCAGTTTTAAATTTGCCGAATATCAATGATGCCCTTGAAATTAAAAGGCCTGACGGTCGTACCTTGATTCTTGAAGTAAAGCAACACATAGGCGAAGATACTGTGCGCACTGTGGCAATGGACAGTACAGACGGGCTTAGCCGCGGATTGGAGGCTATACCTCTAGGTTCGCCAATCAGGATGCCTATCGGCGAACAAGTGAAAGGGCGTCTTATGAATGTGGTTGGTGATGCCATTGACGGGATGAGCGATCTGGATAAGAAAGGAGGAAATCCTATTCATCGGGAAGCACCTAAATTCGAAGAGTTGCAAACCGCGCGTGAAGTCCTCTTCACAGGAATCAAAGTTATTGATCTTCTTGCCCCTTATGCAAAAGGAGGTAAGGTAGGACTTTTTGGTGGAGCCGGTGTCGGGAAAACGGTGTTAATTCTCGAATTGATTAATAATATGGCTAAAGCACATGATGGATATTCTGTCTTTGCCGGAGTAGGAGAGCGTACACGTGAAGGAAATGATTTGCTACGTGAAATGATAGAAGCAAAAGTTATCCGTTATGGCGAAGAATTCGAAAAGAGCATGGAAGAGGGTAACTGGGATTTGTCGAAAGTAGATGCTGAAGAAATTAAGAAATCTCAGTTGTCGCTTGTTTTCGGACAGATGAATGAACCTCCGGGTGCGCGTTCAGCCGTAGCATTATCCGGGTTGACTATCGCCGAATCTTTTCGTGATGCCAAATCAGACGGGCCAAAAGATATACTATTCTTTATAGATAACATATTCCGTTTTACGCAGGCCGGTTCTGAGGTGTCTGCTTTATTGGGACGTATGCCTTCAGCTGTGGGTTATCAACCTACACTGGCTACTGAGATGGGAGCAATGCAGGAACGTATCACCTCTACAAAAAGCGGATCTATCACATCTGTGCAGGCCGTATATGTTCCGGCTGATGACTTGACAGACCCCGCGCCTGCAACAACATTTACCCACTTGGATGCCACTACGGTGCTTGATCGTAAGATCACGGAAATGGGAATCTATCCTGCTGTTGATCCACTAGGATCTACATCAAGGAGTCTCGACCCGATGGTTGTAGGAGAAGAGCATTACAATACTGCTCAACGTGTGAAACAGATACTTCAACGTAATAAAGAGTTACAGGATATTATTTCCATCCTTGGTATGGAAGAACTTTCTGATGAAGATAAAGTGACTGTAAACCGTGCCAGGCGTGTTCAACGTTTCCTTTCACAACCATTTAATGTGGCAGAACAGTTTACTGGTGTTCCGGGTGTTATTGTCGATATACAAGATACAATCAAAGGATTCCAACGTATTTTGGACGGAGAGGTAGATAACCTTCCGGAACAAGCATTCCTGAATGTGGGTACGATTGACGATGCGATTGCCAAAGGTGAAAAAATCCTTGCTCAGGCAGCGGAATAAATTAGTGGGATATGAAAAAAACAGAACTCCAATTGAATATTATATCGGCCGAAAAGAAAGTCTTTTCAGGTGCTGTATCTTCTGTGGTTATTCCGGGGATTTCGGGAAGCTTTGGTGTCTATCCTGATCATGCTCCGTTGATATCGCCTTTGCAGGAAGGGATTATTACCTATACTGTGAATGGAAAAGAAGATACTGTTGAGGTAAAAGGCGGAATTGCCGAAGTAAATGATGGAGTTGTGACAATTTGCGTAGCTTAACGAATGGACTTTTTTAAAGCTAAATTAATTACTTCGATATTGGCATTTGGCCTGATTGCAGGAGCATTGATCGGGATGTTGCTTTATTATCAGTTTCCTGATTATTATCCGAATTGGTACGAAGGGATTTTAGCATTTTTCCTGATACTCGAATCTTTGATAATCAGTTATGTAGTTTCAGCCAGCAAGAAGGTTACCCAACGGCAAATGTTGAATACATACATGCTGACAAAGGTTGTAAAAGTCTTTGCTGCCTTGATATTTATAGGAGCATATGCCATAATGGTAAAAGAGAATATAAAAAGTTTCGTCTTGGTATTTATGGTTTTCTACCTTTTGTTTTTGGCTATGGAATCTTTTTTGTTCCTCAAGGTAGAAAAACGGTTAAAGAATAAACAACAATAGTATGAAGCACTATTTGAAATATATATTGATCTCGCTTTTCTTCTTTTCAGCTATAGGGCTCCGGCCTTTAGCGGCTCAGGAAGGACACGAAGCTGAGGTAAAAGAGGCAGAAGCGGAAATCAATGTAAAAGAATTAATCCTCGAGCATCTTGCCGACTCCTACGAGTGGCACATTACGACGATAGGGGACAACCACATCTCCATTCCCTTGCCTGTCATTGTTAAGGGTGAGAATAGCGGTTGGCATATCTTTATGTCGTCCAAATTTCATCATGGGCATGATGCCTACAATGGTTTTTACATCGCTCAATCAGGGGACTATAACGGAAAGATAGTAGAGAAAAATGCGGCCGGAGAAGAAGTGCGTCCATGGGATTTTTCCATGACCAAGAATGCCGCGAGCCTTATTATCGCGTCCACTCTTCTGTTGATCGTAATAATGAGTGTTGCCGGATGGTACAAGAAACAAGCGAAGTCCGGAGAACGAAAGGCACCGAAGGGCTTTGTGGGTGCTATGGAGATGTTCATTATGAGCGTGCAGGATGATATTATCAAGCCATGTGTGGGCAAGAACTACAGGAAGTTTTCTCCATACCTGCTTACAGTGTTCTTCTTCATCTTTTTCAACAATATACTGGGATTGATACCCATATTTCCCGGAGGGGCAAATGTAACGGGTAATATCTCTATCACATTGATTCTGGCATTGTTTACATTCGTTATTGTAAACATATTCGGTTCAAGGGAATATTGGAAAGAAATATTTTGGCCTGATGTGCCTACATGGCTGAAAGTGCCTGTGCCTATTATGCCTGCCATCGAACTTGTTGGTGTATTTACCAAACCTTTTGCATTGATGATTCGTCTCTTTGCTAATATCCTTGCAGGGCACTCTATCGTACTAGGTCTGACTTGTCTGATATTCGTTACAGCGAATTTAGGGCCTGTCATCAATGGTTCTATGACGCTTGTGTCCATATTACTTACAGTATTCATTAGTTTTGTTGAAATACTGGTGGCTTACATACAAGCTTATGTGTTTACCATGCTGTCGGCTGTGTTTATCGGACTGGCACAGGTAGAACCACACCATCATGCAGAAGAAAAGCATTAATGATAAAATAAATAAACAATATAATAATTAACTGATTTAAATTGAAAGATTATGTTACTATCAACTTTATTACAGGCAGCAGAAGCTGCAACTAGCTTAACAGGTTTTGGTGCTGCACTTGGTGCAGGTTTAGCTGTAATCGGTGCAGGTATCGGTATCGGTAAAATCGGTAGCTCTGCAATGGAAGGTATTGCTCGTCAGCCAGATGCGGCCGGTGATATCCGTACTTCTATGATTATTGCCGCAGCATTGGTCGAAGGTGTTGCCTTGTTTGCTGTTGTGGTATGTGGATTTATTCTTTAATCCAATAAAAAACAAATAACTATGGGTTTATTGCAACCTGAATCTGGGCTCCTCTTTTGGATGCTTCTATCGTTTGGAATCGTTTTCTTCGTTTTGGCGAAGTTTGGCTTTCCTGTCATTACCAAAATGGTGGATGAGCGCAAAAACTATATCCAGGATTCGTTAGACGCAGCACAAAAGGCTAATGAGCAGTTGGCTTCCATCAAGGAACAAAGCGATGCTATACTGGCATCGGCCAAAACAGAGCAGGCGAAAATATTAAAAGACGCAGCCGATACCCGCGAACGTATTGTAAACGAAGCACGGGAACAGGCCAAGATAGCCGGAGCTAAAGAAATGGAAGAAATAAGGAAACAGATACAGGCCGAGAAAGATCAGGCGATACGCGATATTCGTCGTCAGGTAGCCGAATTGTCTGTAGATGTGGCTGAAAAGGTTCTTCGCGATTCACTGAAAGACTCCAAGGCTCAAATGTCAATGATTGATCGCCTGGTAGATGAGGCTATGGTATCTAAATCTTAACTGTTATGAATGAAGGGATGATTTCTAAGCGATACGCTAAAGCGTTGTTGTTGTTTGCTAAAGACGGCAAGTCAGAAGACAAAGTATATTCGGAAATGAAAATGCTTGCTGCTGTATTCGGGCAGGAACCTAAATTGCGTATGGCGTTGGATAATCCTATGTTGAATATTGAGGATAAGCAGAATCTGATAAATGCCTGTGTGGGTAAAAAGCCCAGTGCAGAATTTCTCAAATTCGTAGGACTTGTGCTCAAAAACAAGCGTGAGAAGTATCTTCGCAATATAGCACTGAGCTATATTGATCTTTATGCGGAAGAGAAACATATAAATATGGGTAAGCTGGTAACGGCTACTCCTGTAGATGATTCCGTAAAAGATAAGATGAAAGGTTTGTTGCAACAGATAAAGCCGAAAGGTACGCTTGATTTTGAGACGAGTGTTGATCCTGATATCGAAGGAGGATTTGTCCTTTATATTGACGACTACAGGCTCGATGCCAGTGTGAAAACACAGTTGCAGCGCATCAAACAACAATTTGTAGTTGAAAACAGTAAGATGAACTAATTAGCCAATTCGAAGATTAGCCAATTCAAGAATGAAATGAAGGTCATTCGCTAATTTTCAAATTCTCAAATTTTCAAATTAAAAAAATATGTCTGAAAATATAAAAGCAAGCGAAGTCTCCGATGTATTGAAAATGCAGCTTGAGAATATCAGCAACCGCGTGCAGTTTGACGAGGTTGGAACGGTTCTCGAGGTAGGAGACGGTGTTGTTCGCATATATGGGCTAAAGAATGCGGAAGCTAACGAGCTTCTTGAGTTCGACAATGGTATTATGGCCGTTGTGATGAACCTGGAAGAAGATAACGTAGGGGCCGTACTGCTAGGCCCATCCGACCAGATAAAAGAAGGGTTCACCGTAAAGCGTACCAAACGTATTGCCTCCATTAATGTAGGCGATGGTATGCTTGGACGTGTGATCACTCCGCTGGGAGAACCGCTGGATGGAAAAGGCCCTATTGCAGGGGAACTGTTAGAAATGCCATTGGAACGTAAAGCACCGGGAGTTATTTACCGTCAGCCGGTAACACAGCCTCTGCAAACCGGGATCAAAGCGATAGATGCAATGATCCCAATCGGTAGAGGACAACGTGAGTTGATTATTGGTGACCGTCAGACTGGTAAGACGGCAATAGCTATTGATACTATTATCAATCAGCGCAATAATTATGATGCCGGAGATCCTGTATATTGTATCTATGTGGCTATAGGGCAGAAAGCTTCTACTGTGGCCAACATTGTGCAAACACTGAAAGAGAAAAATGCACTGGAATATACCATCATTGTATCTGCTACGGCTGCAGAGCCTGCTGCATTGCAGTATTTCGCTGCATTTGCGGGTGCTGCTATCGGCGAGTATTTCCGCGATACGGGAAGGCACGCATTAGTGGTATACGATGATTTGTCGAAACAGGCGGTTGCATATCGTGAAGTATCCCTGATTCTTCGTCGTCCACCGGGACGCGAGGCATATCCGGGCGATATTTTCTATCTGCATTCTCGCTTATTGGAACGTGCTGCTAAGATTATTGGCCAACAAGAAGTAGCGGAGCAAATGAACGATTTACCCGAAAGTTTGAAAGGTAAGGTAAAAGCAGGTGGTTCGTTAACAGCATTGCCTATTATCGAAACGCAGGCCGGTGACGTATCTGCATATATTCCTACGAATGTGATCTCGATTACCGACGGGCAGATATTCCTTGATGTGGACTTGTTTAATGCGGGTAAACGTCCGGCTATCGATGTGGGTATATCTGTATCGCGTGTGGGCGGATCGGCTCAGGTGAAGGCTATGAAAAAAGTGGCTGGAACATTGAAGATCGACCAGGCACAATACCGCGAATTGGAAGCATTTACTAAGTTTGGTGGCGATTTGGATCCTGTAACGGCAATGACTATCGACAAGGGGCGGAAGAATACGGAACTGCTCGTTCAAGCACAATATGTACCGATGCCTGTAGAAAAACAGATTGCTGTACTATATTGCGGAACAAATGGACTATTGCGTAATGTCCCTGTAGAGAAAGTGCATGGATTTGAAACTGAACTTCTCCGTACGCTGGAAATGCAGCATCAGGCAGACGTATTGGATCAGTTGAAGAAAGGTATTATCAACGAAGGTATAGAGAAAGTGATCAGGCAGGTAGCTAAAGATATTACCGACCAGTATAAAAACTAATAGATATGGCATCTCTTAAGGAAATAAAGAACAGGCTCGGTTCTGTAAAGAGTACAAAGAAGATAACATCGGCAATGAAAATGATTGCATCTTCCAAACTGCATAGAGCGCAGAATGCGATCTCTAATTTCTTGCCGTATGAAGAAAAGTTGGATTCTATACTTACTAACCTCTTGTCTTCGGATACCACTTACGAATCTCCCTTTATCCAGAAGAGGGAAACCAGAAGAATCGCTATAGTTGCTTTTTCTTCCAATTCTTCGCTTGCCGGAGCATACAATGCCAATGTGATAAAGGAATTTGCCCAGACCTATGAGAAGAGAAAAACCATAGGTAAGGAGAATATTCTGGTATATCCTGTCGGAAAGAAAATAGCAGATGCTGTAAAAAAGATGGGATTACATGCGGAAGGTGATTATACTGTAATGGCAGACAAACCGTCATATCAGGCTGTTCAGGATTTGGCAAAAGATTTGATCGCTAAATATATATCGAAAGAGATAGATGAGGTTATCTTAATATATCATCATTTCATATCCACAGGCAATCAGAAGTTGTTGAATGTTCCTTTCCTTCCGTTTATTCTGGACAAGGAAACGAAAGATGAGTCTGACAATTCTAATCAGACCGATTATATATTGGAGCCTTCGAAAGAGGAAATATTGGAAAGCCTGATACCTACCGTATTATATGCGAGATTGTATGCAGCACTCTTAGATGCAAATGCTTCTGAACATGCTGCCCGTACCGTTGCTATGCAGATAGCGACAGACAATGCTGACGAATTGGTGCAAGATCTTACTATTCAATATAATAAATCACGTCAACAGGCTGTAACGAATCAGTTACTCGATATTATTGGAGGTGCTTCGGCATTGCAATAATAGTTTGATTTAAAGATATTTGTATATAATAGAAAGGGATACTAAAGGAGTATCCCTTTTTTAGTATGCCTAACCATCATTATTTAACATTACATTCTTTTATACAAGTAATGTAATGAAAACGTTTATTAATCATTGTGTTACACAAACGCTCATTCTTTTATAAGAGTGTTAGCAATCTAATGAAATAGGTTAGACTTAAGTAACTTCTCCTCCTTTGTTTTGAAATGTGAATCTTAAAGGTTAAATTTGTACTCTTACAGAGTTAAAACTAAGCAGTTTTTGAATAGCACAAGATGATCGTTATATGATCTATATTCTGATGCCGTAAAAATGATCAGATATAATTAACTTGAACTAATATAGATAATGAAGACAAAGCTAATTCACTTATTTTACTTATTTCTTTTTTTAACAGTGGGGATAAAATCACAGGTCACTGTGGGGACAGGTAAAGCTGCTGTGCCTGGAGCATTGTTGCAGCTAAAACAACAAGAAACCACAGGAGGAGAGGTCAATTCAAATAAAGGGTTGGGTTTACCAAGAGTCAGCCTGGAAAAAAGGAAGCAACTTTATCCAATGTTTGAGGCAGATGGTACTGGTTATAAAGATGCGGTTAAGGCAGATGAAGATATTAAACATATCGGTTTGGTAGTTTATAACCTGACAGATAATACTGATGTAGAAAAAGATCCGGATGAACTGCTTTGTCCCGGGCCATATGTCTGGGAAGGTGATATCTGGGTGAGACTACTCTCTCCATGTAAACCGTTGTGCGAGCCCGAAAACTCTGAAAATTGTATTATCGTAGATCCAAGCGCATCAACCCCTGTATTGATTCCGGTAGGGAAACCATACATTGTATGGAAGGAAAGGGCTGATCTGGGTAATCTGGAACTGGAAGGTGAGGTTTCAGTTGAATTAGTATGGCAAGATACCCAATCATTAATAAAAGAAGTGGATTTGGCTGAGGGAGATCAGGGAGCCTGTTCTCAGATCAAGATTACGACAAACGGTGGCGGGCTGCAAGGGAATGCATTAGTGGCTGTGCGTGTGGGACCTAACGGTGATGACTCAGACCCGATTCGCTGGTCGTGGCACTTGTGGGTAACAAACGAAAGCAGTATAGTGACCTATCCGCATAATAATAGCGAGAAAGATTATGAGTTTATGGATCGAAATCTGGGAGCAATTTCTGCCTCAGAGACTGTTGATGCAATGGGACTGACATATCAATGGGGAAGAAAAGACCCTTTTACTGCCAGCTTAGACTTTTCTCCTTTTGGATCGTTTAGAAAGCTATATGATATAGATAACAATGAATTAACTGAGGTAAATGAACATAAGGATACAGCTCCTGTTGGAACAGGGATTCAGCATGCAGCGGTAACGGTAAGTAATAATCTCCAGAACTCAATACTCAATCCGCGGGTCTTTTATTTTGGAACATACAATGGATCGACTAATAATGAGACTAATGCCGATTGGTATACTACCGATGAAACCGGAGCATCAAGTGACGACAATCTGTGGGAGACAGACGGGACAAAAAAATCTCCGTTTGATCCATGTCCGGCAGGATGGCGCGTACCACTCAATAGTGCTGGAGGTCTATCTCCTTGGTATCATTTCAGAACTGTACCTGATGGATGGGACAATGCAAGCCCGGCAGCATTTAATGAGAATGGCGCTCAATTGAATGCATTGACTTCGCCTGTCGTTACAACTAAGTTGGGATATTATCCACATGGACTTCATCGTAGGGCCCGGGCATATAGTGAACCATGCGGAGGCGTGGGGGGTGATCCATCGGGTTCAAATTTTGCAGGAGGGCTATTCGCTACATGTAATATATTGCATGGAGTTTATGAGTCTTCTTATTGGACGGCTAATCCGATAGCAGGAACGCCAAATGCCAGGGCTGAATTTTTCTATTACCAGCCAGGCTGGATAGGTGATCTGAAAACGATCGATCCGAAAGATATGTCGAGATCCACAGGAGCTTCGGTACGTTGTGTCAGAATAGATACTACTCCTTAATATAACACACAATTGATATATGAAATGCTTAGGGGATGATGTTGTTCCTTAAGCATTTTTGCTGTTGTTGATTCAGATATTAATATACGTTTGGATGGAGAACGAAATACTATACATGTGGCAAAACCCTCTCCAGACCTTTAATCTGTGTGTTAAATGTTGTATAGTCCTAGGAATTTCATGATTATTTCTATTCTTTTGCATTCGCAAATTATACATCTTATAAAGCTTCATATATAATGTCCGATAACAAGAAATACACACGTAGAAAGTTTCTCAAGATTGCTGCGGCTACAGGAGTAGTAGGAGGCATCGCGGCGGCAGGAATATACAAAGCAACAGAGTTCTCAAGTGATGCAAAAGGCAAGATAGTCATAATCGGCGGAGGTGCTGCCGGCCTCAGTATGGCGGCCTTACTGCAAAGATGGCTAAACAATCCCGATATTACCCTGATCGATCCCAGCGACCGCCAATATTATCAGCCGGGATTTACATTAGTAGCGTCCGGAGTATATGAGCCGGATGAGGTATGGAAGAAGCAGGAAGACTGCATTCCCGGCGATGTGAAGTGGATAAAGGATATAGTCGTAGAGCTTAATCCTGATTCAAAGAAGGTCAGGACGGCGAATAATGGCAATCTCTCTTATGATTTTCTGGTACTTACACCCGGCTTGCAAATAGACTGGGACAGAATGGAAGGTATAAGCCGGGCAACATTGGGACAGGGGAATGCACATACTATTTACGACTTTGAAGGGGCGCAAAAGACATGGACTGCTCTTCAGGAGTTTGCCAAGAACGGAGGTAAAGCGGTTTTCACAGATACCTATACCAAGCATAAGTGTGGGGGAGCGCCCAAAAAGATATGCCTGTTGACAGACGATTATGGACGGAAACAGGAGACCAGGGACAAGATGCAGCTTAGCTATTTTACAGCCGAAAAGGCTCTGTATGATGTTCCTTACTATGTACCTCGTCTACTGGAGATATACAACGAACGGAATATCCCGATCACTTTACACACACAGATTAAAGCCATTGACACCGCTGCAAAGCGTGTGTATATGGAGAAGATAGAAACCATTGGCGAAGAGAAGGTGGTTACGCCCATTACCGAAGATTATGACTTCCTACACTTTACACCTCCTATGTCGGCTCCCGGCTTTGTGAGGGATGCAGGCCTTTCATGGACTGAAGGTAAGCTTGCCGCTGATGGCTGGGTGATGGTCAATAAAGAGACACTGATACATGAGAGGTATTCTAATATCGTATGCCTTGGCGATTGTGCCGGCTACCTACCAGCAAGACATCGGCTGCCGTGCGCAAGCAAGTGCCTGTAGCTGCGATGAACCTTGTGTTGATGATGGAAGGAAAGACTCCCAATCAGAAGTATAACGGCTATGCGGCATGTCCTATTATCACCGATTATGGGCATGTCCTGCTCTGTGAGTTCGATTATGACAAGAACCCGCAACCATCGTTCCCTTTCACCCTGATGGATATGTCGAAAGAGCAATGGGCGGCATGGCAGCTAAAGGTGAGGGTACTGAAGCCAATGTACTTTTATGGAATGCTGAACGGATACGGTTTCTGATACCGGACTGAGATATAAAATGAAAAGAAGGCTACTCACTATAGGGTAGCCTTCCTGCTTTCAGCGTAGTTCTCTATGTTGCTTATTTGTCGTAATAAGGTAGTTTATAAGGTTTCCTGTACTGATACTTGTACAACCTGTGGTTTTCAGCCTCCACATCGTCAACAAACGTCAATGTAGCAGGATTCCACCTTACAGGGCGTTGCAACTCAGTGGCTATATTGGCCAGGCAGCACAATGTATTGGTACTGCAACCCACTTCTACCGAGGCAATCGGTTTCTGGCGAGTACGCATACAGTCGATGAAGTTCTGCATATGAGGCGAACTTACTTCAAACTCTCCGGCTTTCACTCCTTGCTGAGTCTTGTTTTCTTTAAGGAGTTCAGGATCAGACGCTTGCAAGAATCCACGTGCAACCTGTATCCAGCCTCTGTCGCCAATGAACTTGATACCCTGTCCCTGATTGTCATCTCTGTATGGTTGCTCGGTCATTACGATACCGTTGGCATATTTCATTGTCAGGTATTCTGCGCCATTGTAGCCTTTAGGTATATATTCTATCGGGCCCGATCCGTCCATACCGATGGCCGCCTGTGAAATATCGAACATATGTGCGCCCCAGTCGGCTGTATATCCGTTTCCTGTTTCCCAGTACCAGCGCCATGCACCCCATAGTTGCTCGTTTTGCTCGGGCTCTAGCGATACCACAGGGCATATATCGGAATGATAATGTACCTTAGGATCGTTCAGAGGGCCTAACCAAAGGTTAAAGTTCAGGTTCTTAGGGATTTCCTGTTTAGGTAAGTCGAATGGACGAGGAGGATCTCCCACCTTGGCATATATCTTCTCAATGTGTCCTATCCCGCCTTTACGCACTAGATCGATAGCCTTTATAAATTCTTTGCTCGACCGTTGCTGGCTTCCCACTTGCAACACACGGTTGTTGTCGCGTACAGCCCGCATAATAGCCAACCCTTCGGTAATGGTATATGCCAATGGTTTTTGGCAATACACATCTTTTCCGGCCTGACAGGCATGTATCGCGTTCAGTGCGTGCCAGTGGTCAGGTGTGGCGATAGATACAGCATCGATGTCTTTCCTTTTCAGTAGCTTTTCATACGATTCGTACATGTCGCAGACTTCCTTCATACTTTGCGATTTCTGCCACGATGCTACGCGCCTCCTGAATCGTTCTGTCTTGATGGAGTCTACATCGCTACAGGCAGCTACCTGTACTCCGGGTACTCCCGTAAAGCTGTGAAAATCGGATAATCCTTGCTGTCCCAGCCCGATAAATCCAAGAACGATCCTGTCGCTTGGGGCGATGCGTACCCCATTCATAGACCAGCTAGGGATAATGGTCAGCGAGGCAAGTCCCAGTGCCGAGAGTTTGAGAAACTCCCTGCGGTTAACGTCTTTCTTTCTGTTTTCTTCCATAGTAGTATTATATAAAATTGAATCAGTCTTTATAATCTACATTTGCCTGTTTTTAACTAAAAGGTAACAACCAACGGTCACAGGAGCGGAGCGTATGTAAAGGTTACAGTTAACAATGAGTTCGTGGCTTTGCCATGTAGGGGCGTAATATCTTACGCCCGCAGACTCTTTGTTGTTTCGGGTCGAAAATGTTCGACCCCTACAGCAAGTCCGGATATTTTAACTAAAAGGTGACATAAGTAACAGTTTTAGCTATTAGTTCTTAGCCTTTTTATCTTTCCCTTCTCGTGGCTTCGCTGCTCCCTCTCTAGCTCCCTCTCCTTCGGGTCGGTCTGGGTGGGGTCGGTCTGGGTGGGGTAAATTAACTAAAAAGTAACAAAGGTAACACCTTTTAGCCCTTAGCTGATAATCGTTCGCTTTTCGTTTTTTTATTTACACATTCATGCACCTGCTAATTCGCTAATTAGCACATCGACATATATAGATAAATTTCTTGAAAAAAAATAACATTATATATAAGTATGTTTTCATTTTAGTATTATAGGTACAGTAGTTCTCTACGGAAGAGGGCATTTCTGTATCAAGCAACACAAATATAAGTATTATAATTGAAAGATAGTGTGTGTTTTAGATTAATTATTATTGCGAAAGAATTGTGTTTGGATAGAACTACATTTATAATTATTAAAATCATAACAAATAAATGATATAATAAAGTCGTCCAATGTATATGTATAGAAACCAGATGAGACAGAATCGGCTTCTCCGAATTGACTAGAAATAAGATCTAAGTGTTTTCCTAAGTAGTTTATTTTGTCGTCGTTAAACCCCATTTTTTTTAGGTATGTTTTGTTGTCCTCAATGTTGATAGCCATGAGTTTTTCACTTTTTTCATAAAAATAAAATGTCAAACGGAAATTATTGTAATGAAATATATTAAAATCATATTTCTTTGTGTGAGATACCTTCTCTGGATTACCTAGAATCTTGATAATATCATCCTTTGTTGTATTCCTAGAAAAACCTAACAGATTTTGAAATTCTAGTAATTTATCTCTTCCTGTCAAAACGGTTTGTGGTATTTTTTTTTGTATGCCGTTTTGTATAATCTCTTTCAGATTCTCAATTTCAAGTTCTTTTTCTTTAATTAATGCTATAGATTTTGAATATTTGATCTTTATATCATCAAGCTCTTTTTCTAATAACTTAATCTGTTCAGCATAAACAGCATTTTGTTTTAAGATGTCTACTTGTTTTTTATCTTCATTAATCCTTTCTTCCAGACATTCTAAAAGTTCACAAAATTCAGTCTCTATATGGGTATCAATATTTAGCACGTTCATATCTCCAATCTGACTACTGAAATTGGCTATTATTCGTCGAATTTCATTCATTAACTCTAAATCCTCTAATATAGGCGCAGCATAAGCTATATTATCCAAAGCTTTGACTTTGTTGTTTAATTCATTGATTTCTAAATCCCAATGTTGAAGATAGTCGATTATTTTTTTTGAATCATATATTTTTGCATCGCTGAATATAATAGGAAAAACGCGGTCTTTATAATTAGGATGCCTCAAAATTTGTACTATTTCATACATGCAGTTTATTGACCGCATATATTTATCTGTAATTAATAAAATAATAAATTTGCCTTGCCCTAGCTTCTGCATAAAGGATTTAATACTATCCTTATATTTCAGTTTTTTTATATCTATCGATACTTCATACTTTTTGGTAGTCAGAATCTTGTAAAGCTCATTTAATGTAGGGCTCCAGTTAGTTCCATCCGTTTGCTTTTCCCAAGCATACGATATATAAATTTCGTTTTTACTGTTTTCCATAATATGGTTATTCTAACTTCCGAAGCCCGTTAGTTTTGTTTTAGTTGCTTTATGTTGAGTATGTTATTTACAATCTTCCCTCACTTCTTCTCTTTCAGCAGCTTCTCCAGCAATTCGATTTTTTCCTGCTCCAGTTTCATCATACGCTCATATAGAGCCGTCTTTTCATTCGATAGTTCTATAATCCGTTCTACAGGATCAGGATTATTATTTACTGTATTTTCCCCAACAACACTACCAACACTCCCTTTTTCGAAAGTATTATTCTCAATAATTATACTTACAGGATCTACTTCCAGTTCTTTGATCAATTTAGGATCTACTTTCAGGGCTTTCGCAAATTTTTCGATCATATCGTCTTCTATTTCCTTTTTCGATTCATAACATGAAATTTGTGGCTGGCTCAAACCCACTAGTTCGGCAAGAGTTTCCTGCTTCATATCCAATGATTTACGAAAACGTTTGACAGCATGTCCGTGATGCGTGTTTTTTTCTATTGTATCCATTATCTGTTGTTTTTTATATCAATCTTCAATTTTAACAAAAGTAACTAAAAATATCAAATCTTTCCCATAAATATTTGTCCAATATAAATAATTATTTGCCTTGTTTTTTTGTGTATTCCTCATTGTACACCTTTCTTTGAGGCTAAACAATATCAACTACATGAGGCGATTAGTATTCTCGGGATTCTTATTTTTCTTTTTACTTGTTTCCTATGCTTGTGAAGATAAAGAACCATTCGAGGTGATATACGAAGTGAGTGTGCGAGCTGATGTACCCGTCAGGCTGACGATAAGCTACCGCGATTCAGTGGGTAGGGTAGTGGTATATACCGACGACAGGCATTGGTCGAAGAAAGTGACTCGTCCTGCCGATGGGCTGGCATCACTAATGGTGCGTATGTCTTATGATCCGACGCATTCAGATACCCTGCCCGATTTCTACACATCGGATTTTACCACCCCAAAAATCACAGGGCGCATCGTTCATCCCAACAAGACAGTAAGGGAATCTTCCGGTGACATTGTGCTGATTTCTTTGCTGAGGTCGGAATGCCGCCGTAGAAATATATTCCGGAGTTATTTTAATAAATAGAATGCTTCTTTTTGATTGTTAGGCTTATTTTTATATGTTCTGGTATAATCAGCGGTAAACAGGTTCAGAATGGTTATAACATGGCCGATAGGGTTAAATGGGGGAACGTGGATGACTTTAATTGAAAACAAATTTTCCGATAAATTCGTCATCTTCCCACTGATCCCTGCATTTGACACTTACGCCCAGTTTTTGCAGCAGGTATCTCAATTCGTTGTTGAGGGTATCTATATAGATCAGGCTTATCTCTTTCAGCTTGATCAGCATAGAGAGCTTATTGTTATCGTTACTTCCTAGTTTGATGCTTTCGTATCCCAAGACTTTATCTTCTTCGAGCCTGAATACGTTGATCTGGGTATTTTCGTTAATTTCCTTACCCGGCATCCCTCCTTCTGTTAATATAGCAATCGTTTTTGTTCCCATCTGTTCATCAATTTAAGTGTGTTCTATTATTAGTGACGTATAATAAACAGCTAATGTTTTAAAAAGGATAAATATTTAAAGATATTTTTCTTTCGGGGCTGCTATTTCTGAACAAACCTAGTTCAACCTTAAAAATTATTATTTCTGATTTTTTACAATTATAACAAAAGCGGTAATAACGGGATGCAATCAAAAAAATCACTATCTTTGTATTCGTAATATACTGCCCGGCATCAGAGCGATGATGTCAGGTTATACAAAACCAATGGGGCTGACTGGCTTTGACAGCGAGATGAAGTGGTTTGTAAGCATGCAGTGCGTAGTCGGCTGGCACTATAATCTCAGACGTCAAAAATTTAACTGGCAATAACAATTACGCTCTTGCT
>JAITVH010000004.1 GCA_031285905.1 Prevotella sp. | reverse complement strand
CATTCTCTTAGGATCTAGTTTATGTTCATCATAAGGAATGGGAAAAAGAAAATCTTTTTCTGTAAAATTTGAGTTTTGAGTTTTCATCAGAGTTATCAATTCTGATTTAGAATAAAGTCGGAGTAAATCGTACCAATATTGTCCTTCTTGAGCAAATTCGACACGTCTTTCTTTTCGTATTGCTTCCCTTAAATCAGATCCGATATAATCAGTCAACCCTGCTCTATTTCTTACTATATTCAAATAACTTATAGCGGCAGTATTGTCATCCAAATGCATCTTGACTTCTGCTAACATCAATGCTATATCAGCATAACGAATTATAATCCAATCATTCTCACCATAACCATTCGGATCATCTAAATCTGTATATTTTTTCGTGTAATTTACATTTTTAGAAATTCCCACGGAAATGTCTTTTCTAAGGTCTAGTGGTGAAGTCTCGTATTCGTTCATCAAATTATCAGTCGGAATATTATTTCCCGATCCAGATCTTACCGATGTCAAACCAGTCTGTGCAGATGGTTGGAAAATATAATTAAAATTAGAAGATAAGGCCGAACTACCGCTTTGATACATGACTTGGAATAGAATTTCTGGACATGTAGCCTGCTTATCTTTATCAAATATGTCTCCGTAAGGAATATCATTTAGACTAACGAAAGGTTTAACAGCCCAAGCCGTTTCTAAATGTTTTTCAGCCGCTTTTAAATTAGCTTCACGTTCAGATGCAAAATCACTATCAGCTGCTTTCATCAAATAGACTTTACCCAATATTCCGTTTGCCGCAGCTCTGGATGCTCGTCCAACTCCATTCCCAGTTTGAAGATCAGGGAGTTTACTGTTTACTGTAATTTGGAGATCCGATATTATCAAATCATATACTTGTGCTTTGGGATCACGCTTTGTATGAGCCCAAATTTCACCTTTTGTTCGCAATGGAATTGTAACAATTGGAACATCCCCAAATTGAAAAACAAGGTGAGCATAAGTTAAACCTCTTAGAAAATGCATTTCTGCTATAACTTTGTTTCTTGTATCCTCATTCTTGAAGCTTACCTTTTCGGCTGACGCCAAAACTTCATTCGTGCGTGTTATACATTTGTATAGATCAGCAAAATGATCTTTTATGTACGAATTGTCCGTCATCAGGGAATAATTCGCAAACTGATAAAGTACTCCGCTACTGGCCCCCGTATCTTGTAATGTTGAATTGCCTGCACGAACATCACTGTATAAATACATATTCTTATAATATCCATTTCCACGTAATGCAGCATATGCCCCATTTGCTCCATACAATACATCAGCTTCAGTCTCATAAAATAAGTTCGAGGGGATGCTGTTAGGATCAGATTCGTCTAGAAAATCCGAACATCCTGAAGCAATCAAGAGTAAGATTGCTGTCAATATATAATACATTTTCATTTTCATATATTTTAGTCAAATCATTATTATTAAAATGTAACCTTTGCTCCAACACTGAACGTTCTGGCAAGAGGATATACCCCCCAGTCAAAGCCAGGTAGCAAATTATCTCCTTTATAATCTACCTCAGGATTATAGCCTTCATAATCTGATATTGTAAATAGGTTATCAACACTAGCATAAATACGTAATCCTTGTAATTTAATTTTAGACAACAAAGAAGGCTTGAAGTTATATCCCAAAGTAATATTTGTACAACGGAAGTAAGAAGCATCTTCTACCATATACGAAGCAAGTCGCATACTGACATTAGTTGTAGAATGCCTAGCTGCCCTAAATACATTCCCATTCCCTGGATTTGAAGATGATTGCCAACGGTTTAAAGCACTTTTGAGCTGATTCCCGGAACCTTCCATGTTATAGAGGTAGTATTTTTGGAAATTAATAACTTCACCTCCATGAGATCCTGAAAAAACAGCACTCAGGTCAAATCCTTTATATGAGAAGTTTGTACTAAAGCCATATGTAAAATCTGGAAATGCATCTCCAAGTATCCCTCTATCGTCATCAGTTACTCGTCCATCGTTGTTAGCATCTCTCCATTTCACATCTCCTTCACGCACTGTTGAGTAATTTGGCACAGCTGGTCCCGTCAATTTATATCCTTCAGGGAAAGAGCCATTTACTAAATTTCCTTTATCAAAAAGAATATTCTGATAATCCTGTTCTGAAATTATTCCATCTGCGAAATAGCCATAGAATGAACCTATAGGAAGTCCCGATCTGGTAACATGGCTTATTACACTGCGTTCACTAGTTAAATATAAGTCATTTAAACCTCCGAGGTCAAGTACTTTATTTTTGTTTACAGAAATATTTACACTCATACTCCAAGTAAACTCTCCAGTTAAAATTCGTCCATCAACTTGAAAATCTACACCACGGTTACGCACTTTAGCATCTTCTAAGTTTGTTTTAACTGATTTGGAGCCTGATATTGATGATATTGGTTGATCATATAACAAGTCATACGATTCACTATTATAGTAGTTACCAATAATATTTAATCGCCCATTGAATAAACCTAAATCAAAACCAATGTTATATTGTGACGTTTTTTCCCATCCAATGGATTCGTCTCGGAAGCTTCCTGCCCAGTATGCACTTTCAACAGTATTTCCAAATACATACCCGCCATTAGACATTGAGGCTGTATGTTCATAGTTTCCAATATTATTATTTCCACTCAGTCCCCAGCTACCACGTAAACGTAAGCTTATATGATCTTTGGCAAAATCTTTGAAAAACTTTTCATTAGAAACAGTCCACCCCCCAGAAATTGAAGGAAACCATCCCCAACGATTTTCTTTTCCAAAACGAGAAGACCCATCTGTTCGTACTGTACCTGTTATCACATATCTGTCATCAAATGAATAGTTAAGTCGTCCAAAATATGATAACATAGTCCATGCCGCCTTTCTGGTTGAACCATCCAATGCCAAATCACCCGGATTGGGTCCATGTGCCGTGATTTCATGTATGCGATCATCTGAGAATCCGATTCCTGTAAGATATACTCTGTCATAAGTTTTCTTTTGAGCTGAAGCACCTAATAAAGCTTGCAGCTTATGTTTACCTCCAAAAGTTTCATTATAGTTAAGTGTAAATTCTCCCAATCTGTCTATATCCTCTACTGTTCTATCCTGAGCTTTAACTCGAGCCTTTATTGCTTCCGAGTTTGGCATATCGCCATCTTGCCCAACTGTCCGTGGACGATAGTAGTTGTATCTGTAATTATAATATTGCGTTCCGACATTTACTTTAGCCTGCAAATTTTTTAGAATATCATAAGAAATATTTGCATTAAAATTCATTCTATGAGATTTGGAACGGATGTCAATTTCATGAGCTAATGCTACTGGGTTTTCTACCATTTGGAAACCATCTGATTTCATAGCGATCTGATTTCCTACGGCATAACTTCCATCTTCATTGTACACCGGAAGTTGAGGAAACATTAACAATGCACTTTGTACAATACCATCATTAATATAACGGCCGTCGGCTTGTACCTCTCTATTTTTTATATCATCGAATGAGAAGTTTACTCCCACATGAAGTTTTTTTGTGATATCAGCATCTACGTTTGCTCTAATATTTATACGTCGATGATTTGATGGTGCGATTATACCATCTTGATCAAGATGCCCAAAACTAAAACGATATCTTAAATATTCTTGTCCTCCACTTATACCAACATTATGTCGATGCATGGGAGCATTCTTATATATAGCATCTTGCCAGTCTGTATCATAGGTAGGAGTTACAGGCTTCCCTGTCGTAAAATCAAAAAACATACTTGGAATTCCTACTTGACTAAATGCAAACCCTTTGGATGTGCGTGTTGCATTATCATCTAATGGGTCCCAAGAAACCCCTGCAGCCTCAGCTAAGTCTTGATACGAATTGTTCCTTGCATCGATAACCAAATCTCTGTATTGCTCTGCATTTAAGAGATCAAGCTTTTTTGAAACTTGTTGAACACTAAATTGGTAATCGTATTCGACTGTAGCTTTACCACTTTTTCCTCGTTTAGTTGTGATTAGAACAACACCACTGGCTCCTCTTGATCCATAAATAGCGGCTGAAGCTGCATCTTTTAGAACATCTATAGTTTCAATATCGTTTGGATTAATATTTACATCTTCAGATGCAGGATAGCCATCAATAACATAAAGAGGAGATGAGCCTGCAGATAAAGAGTTTGTTCCTCTAATCTTGATTTTTACACCTTCACCTGGAGCACCTGATGTTTGAGCTACTTGTACTCCGGCAATTTTACCGACCAAAGCTTGTCCTAATGTCGGAGATGTCAATGATAATTCTGATGCTTTTACGTTTGCTAACGATCCTGTAAAATCACTTTTTCGCATCGGTGTATAACCGACTACCATAACTTCATCTAATAATTTTGTATCCTCTTTCAGTACTATATTAAGCGTTGTATTTTCTCCTAATTTGAGTTCTTGCGAAGTATAACCTAAATAAGAAATATGTATAATAGAACCAATAGGAAGTTCAATCGTAAATTGGCCATCTATATCAGTAATAGTTCCTGTCGCATTATTACCTTTTAGTGCAACACTAGCACCAATAATAGACTCTCCTTGCTCGTCTACTATAACACCTGTGTATTTCTTTTTACTTTTTACTTGATTATTTGCATCTTCCTTAAGCACAACTTTTTCTGCTGATGCTGTTATAGTTTTTTCATTAACTATATAATTTAATTTTGACTGATTTCTCAGAGCTTTTAAAACTACATCAATATCAGCATTCTTTACATCAAGTGTGACTTTAGGTGCATTTTGAACAATTTTCTCATCATAGAAAAACTTGTAATCAGATAGTTGGCTGATTTTTTTGAAAACGTTTGTTAATTGTTCGTTTTGTACTTTTATTGTGATTTTAGAATTCTGCGATATTTGTGCTCCAATAGGGAGGCAAATTGTGCAAAAAAGAAATAATAAAGACAAAATACCCCAGTATCTTGCTCTTTTTATCCGCTTAGTTTGAAAAGTATTCATAAATTTACATGTTTTTGATTTGGTATCAATTTTGATAACAGTTAAGAACAGAAGTTATGCTATATATTTACTGCTGAATCTGCAATATTTAAGAAGTAAATAAGAATGCATACTAAAACCCGAAGGGGGCATTCTTCCTGAATGCTCCTTTTTTATTTCATTTGTCGCTATATATTTCTCATGACATAGGATATTTAAAGTTATTAATCATTTATATAATATTATTTCATTTAGTTCTTTGTTGATATTATATTTTATTCCGGTTGCATATTGGATAGTTTTCAAAATATCCTCTAGACTTGTATTAGGATGTTCTCCTGTAATAAGGTTATCAAAATCTTGCTGAGCTTTAATACTTATATGGCAATTATAGGCACGCTCTAGTTCTCGAATAACATCCTTTATTGGAGTTTTCGAAAACCGGAAATAACCATCACGCCAAATAGCTACTTTTCTGTCTTCTTTATACTTATTATATTCATCAGATTTAATATTGTAGCTCATCTCTTCATTGGCTACCAAGCGTAACATTGCATCAGGCATGTCTACTTGTACTTTCCCACTTTCTACCGATACAGCCAGTAACTCATCTCCATCATAAGACTTCACATTGAAAACTGTTCCTAGCACTTTTACATCAAATCGTTTCGTTTCAACAATAAAAGGTTGTTTTTCATTCTTGGCTACATTAAAATATGCTTCACCATCGAGGAATATTTTTCGTTCATCGCCTTCGAACTTGTCTGGATAAGAAATTTTAGAACAAGAATTTAAATAAACAAGTGTACCATCAGGTAAAGTAACAGATTGAGATTCTCCGAATGAGGTTACTGATTCAATATTGGTTATCGAATTTATAGTTCTATGCTCCCAATATTTTAAACTACCTAATCCAATAATCAGCATAGCTGCAACAGCAGCTGCGACAGTAGAAATTTTTCTGAATAATTGACGAGAAATCGATATTGTATATCTATTTGTTCGTTTCTTCTTAGCTAGAAGTGCATATGCCTCTTGTTTTAGCTGTTGCTTTTCTAGTGGTGTTGGATCATTCAAAGAGTTAGATTCTTCCCAAATATTTATCAAACTATTATCTAGATATTCATCGTCCTCTTTTACTGTATCAAAGAATTGTTCAGCCTCTTCTTTTGTATAAACATCATTCAAATAATGTTTGATATGTTCTTCTTTTTTATTTTTTTCTCTTTCGGCCATTGCTATATAGATTTAATAGGGGAATGTTTCCACCCTTTATAATCTATACACTAAAGATTATTGCAAGGAGGGGTCCGTTAACTTAGTTTAACAATTAGAACAAAGTAAGAAGAACATTGCTGAATAACATCCATAATGCTTGTCAAGTATATTATGAATAGTCTTGAGAGCTAATGATAAGTGTTCTTTAACAGTGTGTATCGAAATATTAAGAAACTCTGCTATCTCTTTATGCGACATACCATCTTCTCTGCTCATCTTGAATATTTGTTTTTGTCTACCTGTCAATTTTTCAATAGCTTGTGATAAAATTTCGTTCAATTCTCTGATAGAGACTGTATCCTGCGCTGTACTTGTAAAATCAATTGCTTGTGAAATAATATATTCGTGTAAATACTCTTCTTTATGAATATCACGAAGTATATTCAATATTCGATTTCGAGCTATTGTAAATAAATAAGAAGAAAAGGGGAGATTTACATTAATATAATATCTATTTTGCCAAATTATAGCAAATGTATCTTGGCAAATATCTTCTGCGTATTCTTTAGATTTAATAAGTTTTTGTGCAAAGTAATAAAGTTTCATTTTATAAAGAGAATATAGCTCACAAAAAGCCGCTTCATCATCCTGAGATATCCGGGCAAGAAGTTTTTTTTCATGTTCTAAACAGTGAGTTTGTAAACTCATTAAAATATCACTCTAAAGTTACTTCACAAATTTAAGGTTTCTTAAGTTATAACAAAATAATGAATTGTTAAAGATTGCATTTATATCTAATTTTATTAGTTCAAATTTTCATACGTTTGTAGATAGGCATTCTCTTCTCAAGATCAATAATATTCTCATGTTCTAAATTTTTAGTGTATAAGTCACATTTTTCTTTTCCATTGCTTAATGATAAATTGATTTTTCTATTTAATGAATCCAATTCTGATTTGAGTGCATTCAATTCGTGCTCTTTTTTGAAAGTAGTAACTACTACCTCTTTGAGTACAGGCAAATCTTTTTCCAGCTTTTGATTATCCGCCTGATACTTCTCCATCAGGTTCGGTATCTTTTCCAACGCATTTATGAAATTCTTCGATGCCAGAAGCGGATCAACAGCGATATGCCCGTTGTTATAGGAATACTTGATATTTCCCTCCCCTTCGATAAAGAAACGGTTGTCCTTAAACAGCGAGCCTTCTTTTTGGCTGTCTTCGGTCTTGACCAGCAACTTAAAACCATATAACTCTCCTATCTTGAAATATTCGCCATTGGTTCGGGCGTTGTTAGCTAATTGGTTGAGTTTGTCGCCTATAACTTTTGGGTCTATGCTGTCAAGGTTATCCAGTTTTACCGGATTGAGTTTATTTCCATCCGTATCCACCTGTACCTTATCATTGAACTGTTGGAGGTCTTTTGTCATGCGGGAAATCATCTCGCTGTTGCTGTCTATACTGCGGGTGGCATCTTCATACTTGTAGATAGCAGAAGACTTGCTGCGGTTAAACGCCTGCCGTTCGCTTTCCAGTCCCGCTATCTTCTTTTCCAGCTTGGCTTTCTCCAGCAGGTCGGTATTACCCGACAGGATAGCGACATATTCCGAAAAGTCCATGCCCGATCCTTCGTCCATACTGCCCTCGTCGATGGTTCGTGTCACCATATTGTTTGTCTTTAGCTGGTTGATAAACAACTGCTTGTTTTGAAGCAGGTTGAACTTGTAAGAATCCAGTGATTTTTCTACGGCGTAAATCAATACATCCACCTTATTGTCAGCATATAATTTGGCGACTTCATTGCCTTTTCGGATAGCTCTTCCTTCGCGCTGCTCCAAATCGCTTGGCCTCCACGGCAGGTCGATTTGATGGACGCAAACCGCCCGTTTCTGGGCATTGACGCCTGTTCCCAACATGGAGGTCGAACCGAACAGCACACGGATGCGTCCCTCGTTCATGGCCTCTATCATCGCCTTGCGTGCATTATCGGTCTTTGCTTCCTGTATAAAGCGTATCTCATGGGCGGGTATCTGATGGTCTTCCACCAGTTTTCGCTTTATCTCCGAATAGGGGTTCCATTCTCCGGGCTTGTATGTACCCAGATCCGAAAAGACGAACTGCGTTCCTTTTTGTTGGTTATATTTCTGATAATATTCCGCAATCTTCACCGCACAGTGGGAGGCCTTGTTGTCTATATGGTCTCCGTAGGCAGGGTCTATCAGCCGCATATCCAATGACATTTTGCGTGCATAGTCAGTAGCGATCAACATCTTTGCTTTTTCTTCGCTTTGGGATAAGGGTTGCCTGCCCAGTATAGTGGCGTCTCCTGTCTCCGCAAAGCGCATCAACTTTCCGATAAATATCTCCTGTTGTGGCGTCGGCGGTATATTGTACAGTATCTCGTTCTTTTCGGGACGGTCTATGCCGATGTCCTTAGCTGTCCGAAAATCGGTTATCTCCGAATAGAAGGTAGCCAACTCCGGTACTTTGATAAAATAACGGAAACGTTCTTTCTGTACTATTTGATTGGTAACGGAAAACTCATAGTCTCTGCTTTTCTTTGCGAAAACGGTAGCCCATGCATCGAAAGAGTTGATACCCTGCTTTTCGAGCGCGTTCGGACGCAGATATTTGAACAGCAGGTACAATTCGGTCAGAGAGTTACTGATAGTAGTACCCGACAGGAATGTAGCTCCCAAATCCTTATTACTTCTTTCCTGTATGGTTCGGATGGCGAAGAGCATGTTCAATGCCCTCTGGCTTCCTTCGGGGTTCCCCAGCCCCGCTACCCGGTCGTGGCGGGTGTTGAACATCAGGTTCTTGAACTGATGGCTCTCGTCTACCAGCAGGTGGTCGATGCCCATCATCTTAAAATCCACCACGTCATCGGTACGGTTCTTAATTTGGTCGGCCAGATTATCCAACTTGACTTCGAGGTTGGCTTTGCGTTTCTCCAGTCCCCGAAGCATTTTTCGGGATATATCCTTGCCCTGACCGCGAAGGACATTCAGGTTTTCCTCGACCGAATCCAGCTCCGCCTCGAAAATCTGTTGCTGCATCTCAGGGGACTGGGGTATCTTGCCGAACTGGTCGTGGGTTAAAATAACCGCATCCCACGAATTATTTTTTATCTCGTTAAAAATCTTTACCCGTTTCTGTGGGGTAAAGTCTTCCTTGCCGGGATAAAGAATTTTCGCGTTGGGGTAAGCAGTTCGGAATGTTGCCGCTATTTCATGTACATTGGCCTTTAGCCCGACTATCATCGGCTTGTTGGCTAATCCCAACCGTTTCATTTCGTAGGCTGCGCAGCACATGATCAGGGTCTTGCCCGCCCCTACCTGATGGTCGGCTATTCCCCCGCCGTTCTGTTTCAACATCCAGATACAGTCTTTCTGTGACTGGTACAGGTCGGGAATTCCCAATGCCCGGAGGTCTAAGCCGGGGAAGTTCTGGTGCGAGCCGTCATACTGCGGCCGCACAAAGCAGTTGAACTTCTTGTTATAGGTATCGGCGAGACTGTCCTTAAATTCGGGAGACTGTCCGTCTAACCACTCATTAAAACCGTTACGGATTTCATCGATTTTGGTGTTCGCCATTTGTATGGCCTGCCCGTCAGGTACTTTGACTTTTTTATCTTCTCCGGTTTCGGGGTCAATAACTGTAATAGTTTTTGTTATATTGGGCGTGGTATTCAGCAGGGCATGCTTTAACAGGTGTATGCCTGTATAGAGCCTGCTCTCGCTCCGGACAGCGAACTTTTCGTTGATGATCAGGTTGCTCTTATCTGCCTTTACCGTAAAATCGTCACGGGAAGCATAATAATCTATACTGACATTCGTCTCGAACAGTTTGCTGATATAGTCCTCATAAACAGACATACCGATCCATCTTTCGCCAAAATTAAAGTCCAACTCTTCATACCGGATGGGCTGTGGAATGGCTTCCTGCAAGGCTTTCAGCGATTCCTGCGCCGGAAGGTCATTGGGATGGCCGGCTAAATAGCGTTCAATCCGTTCACTTTTCTCTACAACATTTCCGGCTATAAACCTGTCCTGTACTTCATAGTTCTGAATCAACGGATTGAAATATATCTTTCCGCGCAACTCAACAATAATCCCATCCCTGCCTTTATCCGTCATCAGAGATTCCATATAGTCTAACCTGACTTCGCCGTACTTGTTTAGGGAAGCGATCAATGCTTCGCCGGAAGTATTGGCAACAGTTATTTCATTGGGATTGAAAGCTACGGGCATAGAAAATATATCGGCTTTTTGCAGCTTGCCGTCTACACTTCGTTCGAGGGATAGTATTTCTTTTCCCCCCGCATCCATTTTGATAAGGTCGAGATTCTTCTTGTCGTTCAGATAACCGTAACGTTTTACGAATGTATCATACGACAGGTTCAGGTCAGCCCGTAGCGAGGCATTCTCCGTCAGGTTTTCAGCTTCATAGTTATACAGGTTGTGATAGCTGTCGCGCAGGTCGATATACCTGCTGATTTTAGACCTTTGGTCGAATGGCAGTTCCAAAGGTTGGAATTCGGCTCCGTCCCGGTAGCGTTCTTTCAGGTAGCCGACCTGCCCCTTGTCTTCGACTAACGAGCCGCGTTTGTGGTACTCCTTGAGTTCTCCGCCGAAAGGACGAACCTCGAATGATTTTTTCCGTTCTTCTTCCCGCAACATTTCCTGTTGCTCGTTTTTACGGGCATCGGAAACGGGATAGAGCCCTTCCCGGCCTTCCCGAAGGGGAGGAGACGTAGACGCAGAAGTCCCCCTTGGGGGATCTAGGGGGCTTCTTTTCTTTCCCCGTACCGGTTTTACCTGTGTGCGTTCCTCCTGAGTGAAGCCAAATAAATCATATAAGGAAATTACAGGATCAGATACATTGACTTCCAGTGCCCGGTACGAAACTTTTTTATCCTGTCCCGTATGGGGCCGCGTTTGGGTAACAGGCGAGCTATTCCCCTGCATATAGGGGCGTTTGGCGACAAACTCATCCCATCTTTCCTGTTTGGATGCTTTGACGGCTTCGTCAATCTCCCTGTAATCTTCACGGGTTAATCTGCTGTTATTATCTTCTGCCGCCAGTTGTGGCTTAACCGTTTGGGTGGATGATTGTCCCTGTATATCCCGTTTATGCAGCAAATACAGGCGGTGATTATAATGCCGCGCGAAATCTTCGTACAGCATGGTTCGCATCTTTTCGGCCAGTTCTTTTGTACTGCCCTCGTAGGTAAAGACAATGGCGGGTTTGCCGTAGGGGTCGGTATCCATCTTTGAGCTTGTCTGTACCACCCTGTCAAAATCACGG
>JAITVH010000130.1 GCA_031285905.1 Prevotella sp. | reverse complement strand
CTATAAACAAGGAGATTACAGAGCTGCCATATTAGACTACAACGAGGCGTTGAGGCGTGACCCTCAATTTGCGGAAGCTTACTATAACCGGGGGTTAGCCCGTTTTCAAGTAAGAGACAAAGATCGGGGTCTTGAGGATATGCGCAAAGCCGGAGAGATGGGTATTATAGAAGCATATAGCATTATCAAGCGTATGACCGAGTAGTCGTCCTTTGCTTCAGATAAACAGAACGAGGGTGTGCCAAAAGACAGAACCTTCGTCATTGCGAACAGAGTGAAGCAATCCAGAGCATTGATTATTAATGGATTGCTTTGGGATACCCCTCGAAATGACGTACAAAAGACCTTTGGGCACACCCTCGTTTTGTTGTATCAATATTTGAAACTACTTCCTCCCAAAAACTCCCTCAATAAAGATGTAGGAGGCAACTCACGATCATTTATATAATTGAAATACTTCAGGAATTTCAGCAACCGGTATGCCTCAGCATATTCGGGCACATTATTCGGTACCTGAGACAATATAGGCTCCGCATATTTCTTTAAAGCGGCCAATTCATATATCATCGCCGAATTGAACATTACATCAGCATTTTCCTGATATGGAAATATCCACTTATTCTCTCCCTTTCTTACACTATGCCAACGGGAAATCGTATCTATCGCAGAGTAATTGCGATAGCGATAGTCACGAATCAGGCGGCGCAACAGCCGATTGTCGGTTGTAGGTATCCAGTTGTGATCATCTAATGAAATAGTAGTAAGCGCCGATACATATATTTTATATTTAAGGTTATCCGGTATACTGTGCGTCAATTCCGGATTCAATCCGTGTATTCCTTCTATGACCAGAATAGAGTTTTCTTCCAGCTGAAGCTTATGTCCTTTATATTCTCTTCGACCTGTTGTGAAATTAAAAGTCGGCAGTTCAACTTCTTCGCCGTTCAGCAACTTTTCCAAATCTTCATTAAACTTGGGTATATCAAGAGCATACAATGACTCGAAGTCATATCTTCCATTTTCATCCAGAGGAGTATTTTCCCTGTTTACAAAATAGTCATCCAGCGACAATCCCACCGGCTTAATCAGATTGACCATCAGTTGCACTTCGAGCCTCATTCTGAATGTCGTTTTTCCGGACGACGACGGACCCGATATTAGGACTACTTTTATACCTTTCGCCGTGTGGGAAGCTATTTCTGTGGCAATATTAGCGATCGCTTTTTCCTGATATGCCTCCGATATTTTAATTATTCTCGGCATTCCCCCTTTCCTATTCGCCTTGTTCATATCGCCCACATTGCCCAGCCCTATGATATTCAGAAACTTTAAATGTTCCTTATAAACATTGTACATTTTTTCCTGAGGAATGACCGGCTCCAATTCTACCGGATTTTCGCGGTTAGGGATGCGTAATAACAGTCCATCATGATATAATTCGAGGTCAAACAGGTCTATATATCCCGAAGAAGGAGTTAAGCTACCGTAGAAATAATCGACAGCTCCATTCATTTTATAATATTTGGAATACAATTCTCCCGATGTTTCCAATAAAATCGCTTTATCTTCAAACCCCTTTTCTCTGAACATTTCTACAACCCGAACCGTTTCTTCTTCCACGCATTGAAACGGAATATCAGCATCTATATATTTCTGTATCTTTGCTTTGATTGCATCCACCATGTCCTGATCGACCGTCGAAACATTGTTTATCCGACAAAAGTAACCCAGTGATATAGGATGCTCTATCAGTAGCTGGGCATTCGGACAAACCTCTGCCACTGCCCGGCTAAACAAGAAACACAATGAACGGACATAGGCCCGCATACCTGAAGGTTCGGAAATACTTACAAAGTTTACGGTCTTATTATTGTATACCTGATAAGTCAGTGGTTCGGTTTTGTTATTAACTTTCGCAGTCACAATCTTGTGTCTGGGCTTTATGTCGAACTCTTTAAGTATTTGAATGAGATTTGTTCCGGCAGGAACATCTTTATAAGTTCCGGTGTTAGTGCAATTAATAGTTACTTTACTTTCCATGTGCCTTGATTAGTTATAGCCGGTATCGGATACTAATTATCCTTAGAGTATAAAGATAAGAAAATCATTGATTCCAAATAATTGTACAGCATATTTATTCCCGTTTTGGCTCTATGGAATAACGTTTCTTAACCATTAAAAAAAGAATAGGTTGCAAATCCGCAACCCATATACTGTATAGACCTTTTCCAGTAAACATCTGTCAGATAAGAGGCATGCCGAGCAATTCAGCTTCCTTGCGCATTTCACACGGCCAAATACCGGCTTGAATCTCTCCAATGTGGCCTTTACGCAAATAGAACATACATAGTCGAGACTGTCCTATACCTCCTCCTATAGACTGAGGAAGTTCTCCGTTTAGTAATCGTTTATGAAAATACAGCTCTTTTCGTGACTCTTGCCCCGATATTCTTAACTGCTCCTGCAAGACATCCTTGTCCACCCTGATACCCATAGATGACAATTCCATTCCTTGTTGAAGGACAGGATTCCAAACGATGAGATCACCATTTAATCCTTTATAGCCATTCTCGGAACATGTAATCCAGTCATCATAATCAGGAGCCCGTCCGTCGTGTGGCTTGCCATTACTCAATACGCCTCCAATACCTATCAGAAATACCGCGCCATATTCTTTAGCGATTTTATTTTCCCTTTCCTTAACGGTAAGATCCGGATACCTCTGTAATAATTCTTCCGAATGGATAAAAGTAATTTCTTTCGGCAATATAGGCACAATTGAAGGGAACAGCTCATACACAAGATATTCGGTGCGAACTAAAGCCGCATATATACGCTCTACCACCTTTTTAAGAAATCCTATATTCCGGTCTTTCAGCGACATTACCATCTCCCAATCCCATTGGTCTACATACAGAGAATGTAAATTACCCAACTCTTCATCAGCCCTGATCGCATTCATATCGGTATATATACCGTAGCCCTCATTTATCTGATAATCGGCCAATGTCAGCCTTTTCCACTTGGCCAAAGAATGGACTATTTCGGCTCGTTCATCCCCCATATCTTTTATTGGGAAACTCACAGCTCGCTCTATTCCATTCAAATCATCATTGATTCCCATACCTTTGAGGACAAACAATGGCGCTGTTACTCTTCTCAGTCGAAGTTCTGAGGATAAGTTCTGTTGAAAAAAATCTTTTATCTGCTTGATTCCCATCTCTGTTTGTTGGAGATCGAGTAAGGCGTGGTATTGGTTTGGTCTTATCAGGTAACTCATTTTCTGTATTTACATTATTTAAAAATCATTTTATGCGTAAATATAATAATTTTATATCAATATGAAATATTTTATCGATATTTATTAATCAATATGATACAAAAACCACATAAAAAAACAACCCTTTACTAGAGGATAAGTAAAGGGTTGCTAAAATATTTGGAATATTCTTATTTTTTGAGAATGTACCGATCAGCTAATTCTCCTGTGATCTTCTTACCATCCATATCCAGTTGGATAAGAGTGTTTTCGCCTACAAAATACTGATTTACTCCGTTTTTTGTTCTTTACCGTGTATTTTAACCTCATAACCCAACTTTACGATTGCAGCCTGAAGCTTCTCCACTGTTGTCTGACTTGGTTTATATTCCACCTGTACAGTTTTATTCGCAAGATCGACTTTCATATCAGTAACACCTTTTTCGAAGGCAATATTCTTTTCAATTCTTTTCTGACAGTTTTCGCATGTCATAGATACATCAAATATAACTGTTTCTTTATCACTTTTTGGTTTCTGAGCCTGAATAGCCATCCCTATACCAAGCATCATAACAAGCGCAATTACAAAAATTTTCATATTCATAGTTTTTGCTTTATATTAAATTAACAAACAATAAAATCTACTAAAGTTTATTCAGTCCCTTATCTCATATCACATAGGCAAGCAATAAGATTCCTGTCTCCATAAGC
>JAITVH010000100.1 GCA_031285905.1 Prevotella sp. | reverse complement strand
TAGGGAGTATAATGCTGTGATCCAGAAAGAATTATATCCTAAATCAGGACAACTGAAGATGGGAGAAGTAATAAATAAGGTATCAGAGATTACAGATCATAAAGCAGTTTTGGTAACAGATGTAGGACAGCATCAGATGATGGCTGTACGATATTTTAAATATTCACAGAGCCGTAGCGTCGTTACATCAGGGGGATTGGGAACTATGGGATTTGGTTTGCCTGCTTGTATTGGTGCAAAATATGGAGTGCCGGATCGCACAGTATGTCTTTTTGTTGGAGACGGGGGCATTCAGATGACAATACAGGAATTGGGTACTATCATGCAATATGATGTAGATGTAAAGATAATAGTTCTTAATAATCACTTCCTTGGCATGGTACGTCAGTGGCAGGAACTGTTTTTTGAAGAACGGTATTCGGAAACCAAGATGAAAAATCCTGATTTTGTGAAGATTGCCGAAGCATATAACATCCCGGCAAAAAGAGTGGAAGCACGGGAAGAATTAGATAATGCTATCAAAGAAATGATGGATACGAAAGGCCCTTATTTACTTGATGTACAGGTCGAAACCAGTGGAATGGTATATCCTATGGTTCCGGCAGGAGCTTCTGTTACAAATATATTATTAGGAAATGAAAATAATTAATTAGCAAATTAGCAAATTCGGATATTAGCCAGTTAATGGTAAAATAAGAATATTTTCAAATTTGCTAATTCTCAAATTTTCAAATTAAAATGATGCAAGATAAAACATTATATACGATTACAATATTTTCAGAAAATAATGTCGGCTTACTAAGCCAGGTAACCAGTGTTTTTACCCGTCGGCAACTGAATATTGAAACTTTGTCTGTCTCGCCATCAGCACTGGAAGGGATACACAAGTTTACTATCACTGTTTTTTGTGACGAAGAAATGGTAAAAAAAGTAGTCCTACAGATAGATAAGCGTGTGGATGTGCTGAAATCGTATTATAATACCAATGACGAATTGGTTTTTCAGGAAATAGCATTGTATAAATTATCAACATCCGAATTCCTGAAAATTACATCGGTGGAAGAGCTTATAAGAAAACATAATGCACGCATTCTTGATATAAATGAGAACAGTGTTGTTCTGGAAAAGACCGGTCATTATCAGGAAACACAGGATCTGTTCGATGAACTGAGCAAGACAATCGGAGTCTTACAATTTATAAGATCAGGACGTATTGCGATAACCAAGTCTAAGATTGAAAGATTGAGTGATATGTTAAAAGAACTTGACAGAAAACATAATATAAACGGATAAAATAAAGTATTTTTGCAGAGTAAAATCAGAAGCAATAAATATTCACCAAAATAAATAAGAGATGTTTGATCTTGTTGGTAAATACCAGTTTACAATAGATGCATATCTGACAGATTTCAGAGGCAAGGCAACTTTGCCTATGATTGGAGGTTTCATATTGCAAGCTGCTACTAAGCATGCCGAAGAGCGTGGGTTCGGATATTCTGATATGACTTCTCAAAAACGTGTATGGGTATTATCCCGATTAGCAATAGAAGTATTTGAATATCCCAAAAATGACACCGTTCTGGCTATTAAAACATGGATAGTCGGTGTAAACCGCTTATTTACCGAGAGGCATTTTCAATTGGAAAATTCGGAAGGTAAAATACTGGGTTACGGACGTTCTATCTGGGCTTCCATCGATCTGGAAACACGTAAACCAAGTAATTTACAAGAACTGGAAGGTTTATCTGAGTATATACATGCTGAGAGACAGGCCGAAATTGATCCTATAGCTAAAATTCCGGCATTAAAAGATAATTATGAGCAGGTATGCGATTTTGTAGTCAAATACAGCGATGTAGATATAAATAAGCACCTAAATAGTATGAAATATATCGAACATTTTATCGATGTGTTTGATATAGAGATGTTTATTGAAAAAGAAATACGCCGTATAGAGATAAGCTACATCTCGGAAGGAAAATACGGAACAAAACTGGATATTCTGAAGCGGGAAGAAGAACCGTACAAATATATCCTGGAAATGAGAGATGGAGATACCGGCGTATGTTCGACAAGAATAATATGGAAATAATTTTAAAATCAAATATTTTTATTAAAAACAACAATTTATCATGGCAGAAATGAATTTTGGAGGCGTAGTTGAACAAGTGGCTACCCGCGAAGAATTTCCTTTAGAAAAAGCAAGAGAAGTATTAAAAAACGAAACTATAGCTGTAATCGGTTATGGTGTGCAAGGCCCGGGACAGGCCCTCAACCTCAGAGACAATGGTTTTAATGTGATCATAGGACAACGAAAAGGTGGTAAAACTTGGGACAAGGCTGTTGCTGATGGATGGGTACCAGGTGAAACATTATTCGAAATAGAAGAAGCTGCAGAGAAAGGGACTATTATTCAATACCTTCTGTCTGATGCTGCTCAGATCGAAGTATGGCCTCGCTTGAAGCCTTATTTGACTACAGGTAAGGCGCTTTATTTTTCTCATGGATTTGGGATCACATTTAAAGAGCGTACAGGTATTATACCTCCGGCTGATGTAGATGTAATCCTTGTTGCTCCAAAAGGGTCGGGTACAAGCCTTCGCCGCATGTTCCTTGAAGGACGCGGATTGAACTCAAGTTATGCTATCTTCCAGGATGCAACAGGCCGTGCTAAAGAGCGTACTATTGCATTGGGTATAGGTGTTGGTTCAGGTTATCTGTTCGAAACAGATTTCAAAAAAGAAGTATATTCTGACCTTACAGGAGAACGTGGTACGCTGATGGGGGCTATACAGGGTATTTTACTTGCCCAGTATGAAGTATTGCGCGAAAACGGACATTCTCCATCAGAAGCATTTAATGAAACAGTGGAAGAACTGACTCAATCATTGATGCCATTGTTTGCTGAGAATGGTATGGACTGGATGTATGCTAATTGTTCTACTACTGCTCAGCGTGGAGCTCTTGACTGGATGGGGCCTTTCCATGATGCAACCAAACCTGTATTTGAGAAGCTATATAAAGAAGTAGCAGTAGGTAATGAAGCTCAACGCTCCATCGATACTAACTCTAAGCCTGATTATCGCGAGAAACTGGAAGAAGAACTGAAAGCACTTCGTGAAAGTGAAATGTGGCGGGCAGGCGCTGTTGTTCGTAAATTGAGACCTGAGAATAATTAAGATTGATTATTCAGCATAAAAATACAAAGGGCGGGATTCTTATTAAGAATCCCGCCCTTTAAATATTATTTATTCTTTCTCAAATCCTTTCCTTCAAAAGTACAAATTGCATTTATCCATTCTTCAATCAGCGGCTTCGACTCTTGTTCTAATAAATCGTAAGTAACCATAGTTGAATTACAGACACATTTTACTTCTCTCGTTTCGGTGTCTATTACACGCTGAGCCAGATCGAAGCTTTTTGTCCCGATACCTGTAACAGCGGTTTCTACTGCAATATTATCGATATCACGAATTTGCGAATGAAAGATAACCTCAAGACGGACTACTATTATTGCATCTCTTTCCCAATTGACATTTGGACATACCGAGCCAAAGTATTTTGTTTTACCCAAATCGTAAAAGTTGAGATAAATTGCATTGTTTACGTGTCCGAATTTATCAACATCATTAAAACGTATTTGAACAGGTAGACTATGCTTAAATAATATGTCATCCATAACTTTACTTTTTAATTTTTACTCTATGCTATTATGCTTCAACGGGGATTAATTTTATTTAATCCCCGTTGAAAATAATTTAATATACTGGTTTATTTCAATTCGTTAGAAAAAGAATAAGGGAAATCACTGTCATTTACACCTCTGCTTGTATTTGGTGTGGCAGACATAGTGAAATCTATTTCAGCTCCGTTTCTCAATACGTCATGAGTCAGATAGTTTTTGGTATGATTCTTTCCATTTACAGTCATATTTTGTACATATCTGTTGGCTACATTGTTATTATTGGCATGAATAACAGTTTGCTTACCATTCTCAAAGTTCAGAGTAACCTTTTTGAATAGTGGAGAGCCTAACACATATTCTTCAGCACCCGGACACACGGTATAGAATCCAAGGGCAGAAAAGACATACCATGCAGATGTTTGACCGTTATCTTCATCTCCGCAATAACCATCAGGATTTGGCGTATAAAGCTTATCCATCACCTCGCGCACCCAGTATTGGGCTTTCCAAGGCTCTCCTGAATAGTTGTACATATAGATCATATGCTGGATAGGTTGGTTACCATGCGCATAGTTACCCATATTCATAATCTGCATTTCGCGGATTTCATGGATTACACCACCATAATAGCTATCATCGAATAATGGCGGAACATTGAATACAGAATCCATCATCTGATTAAATCCTTTTTTACCGCCCATCAGTTCGATCAGTCCTTTCGGATCGTGGAATACCGACCATGTATAGTGCCAGCTATTTCCTTCGGTAAATGCATCACCCCATTTCAATGGATTGAATGGTGATTGGAACTTACCATCCTGATTTTTACCACGCATCAGTTTATGCTCAGGATCGTAAAGGTTTTTATAGTTCATTGCGCGCTTTGCAAAAATATCGATTTCGCTGGCCGGCTTACCAAGTTTCTTGCCGAATTGGTAGATACACCAGTCGTCATATGCATATTCGAGTGTACGCGCTGCGTTCTCGTTGATCTTAACGTCATAAGGTACATAACCGAGCTTATTATAATATTCCCATCCAAGACGGCCTGTGGAACTAACTTTAGGATGCACCGCATTTGCTCCGTGAACTACAGCTTCCCAAAGTACTTCAGCATCATATCCGCGAAGTCCTTTAAGGTATGCATCGGCTACTACAGAAGCAGAGTTGTTTCCAACCATACATCCTCTGTGGCCCGGACTTGCCCATTCCGGCAAGAATCCACTTTCCTTGTATGTATTTGCCAGACCTTCCTGCATCTTAACATTCATGTCAGGATACATCAGGTTGAGGAATGGGAACAGACAACGGAATGTATCCCAGAATCCTGTATCGGTAAACATATATCCCGGCAATACTTCACCGTTATAAGGGCTGTAATGTACTACATTTCCTTTAGCATCTATTTCGTAGAAGCTGCGAGGGAACAATACTGAGCGGTAAAGGCATGAATAGAATGTACGTAGATTATCGATATTATCATCGTCAACCACGATACGCCCTAATACTTCATTCCATCTTTCTCTTCCTTTTTCAGCTATCTGGTCGAAAGAGTCGCTTCCTAATTCTTTCAGGTTCAGTTCAGCTTGTTCGGGGCTGATAAAAGAAGAAGCTATTTTAGCATGTACTATTTCTCCCTTTTTAGTAGAGAAACCGATAATACCTCCAGCATGGTCGTGCTTAATTTCTAAACCGCCTTTATTGATTTCGCATGTAACCTTGCCATCTTTGTCACGAGTTGAAGTAACAGAGGCATTATAGGTAAAAGGCTTGTCGAAAACAATCACAAAATAATTTTTGAAATTTTCAGGTACACCTCCACTGTTTTTTGTAGTGTATCCGATGATTTTGTTCTCTTCGGGTATGATCTTCACATACGAACCTCTGTCCAAAGCATCTACTACTACATATGAATTGTCATTTTCGGGGAACGTGAAACGGAACATTACCGCGCGATCTGTAGGAGCAAACTCTGTTACTACATCATGATCGGCAAGATATACCTTATAGTAATATGGTTTGGCAATTTCTGACTTGTGCGAGAACCAGCTTGCACGCTTGTCATCTTCAAAAATAGGCTGACCTGTGACAGGCATAATGGCGAATTGGCCATAATCGTTAATCCATGGACTAGGCTGATGAGTTTGTTTGAATCCACGGATTTTATCCGCATCGTAAGTATATGCCCATCCGTTACCCATACCTCCTGTTTGAGGCATCCAGAAATTCATACCCCATGGCAGGGCTATGGCAGGATATGTATTACCTGTCGATAGAGAAAACTTTGATTGCGTTCCTACCAATGGGCTTACATAATCTACTAATTCTCCTTTTTGGGCATTGATCGTTCCCAGAAAGCACAATAAGCTTAAAATTAAAATTTGAGTTCTTTTCATTGTCTATTAGGGTTTAGTTTATCGTCAAGCATCTTAATATAATAACCACCTACAACCGACCTGGCCTGGAATCCACGTTGGTTAGGCTTATCGGTGAATACCCAATCCGACATTGGCACACGGTCAACTGTTTCATTCATAAACAAATGAACAGGAGCGATAAATTTCTCGAATGTTGCTTTATCGTCAGCCAGAGTCGCAGTCCACATGATCCAGTCTGTTTTTGTATATGTTTCACGGTTGTCTAGTGGGAGTCCATATTTATTTTGCTTGCTAAGATAATATGCAATTTCTTTCTGGGCAACTTCTGCCGGGAAAATATCCAGATTAAGGACTTTATTCCATATCAGGTTATATTTCTGGCTCCATGTACCCGGTTTGTCAAATGTCAGGCGATAGTGGTCGCCGTCATCGGCCATTTTCATCCATTCCTGTGCCATTGCTTTCGCTTTGTCAGTATACTCTTTGGCTACATCTTTTTTTCCCAGTTTATCAGCCAGATAGCCATATGATGCTACACCCATGATTGCTTTTACAGAAAGGTTTACATTGTGCGCAAAGTGTCCTGCAAAGTCATCTGTACATAATTGGTTTTCAGGATCGAGTCCTTTTTCTGCCAGATAGTTTGTCCATATAGTTAATGTTTCCCAATGTTTCTCTGCATATTTCGCATTGCCCTCGACAGCAGCAAGAGCCGCGGTAAGAGAGAGCATATTTCCGGCTTCTTCCACAGGCATATCGCCTCCATAAGTTTGTCCGTTAGCTATTGGATAAGTACCTACATCATGTGAAGGGAATGGTTTTTTCCATTTTCCGCTTTCGCTGTAATAGAAGATCTGGTTCATCATCCCTTTTAGCAATTCAGGATTGTAATATAAGTATAATGGAGCTGAAGGGTAAGTTATGTCTACAGTTCCAATAGAACCATTACTGAAATTCTCTTTTGATAAGAAAAGTAAGTCGCCGTTAGGAGCTTCCACCAATTTATGTGCATGGATAGACTGACGATAAGCCAGTGCACAAAGTTCAGCATAATCTTTGCCTCCTGACAGAGTAGCTTTGTCCATCAGCTCTTTATCGAATTTATAACACTTTCCGATCAGCTTATCATATTCCTGATTTGCTAAGTGGAACATACCAGTGATAGTCTGATCACCTTTGCTGTTCCAGTATGGACGGAGATTCTCTTCAAAATACTGGATAGAATAAATATCATCATAACCAATCATGATCTTTCCATTGGCTTCTTTTGTTGAGCCCAGTGAACGGATAATGGCTAATTTACCCTCCTGATCGTTTCTCTTCGCTAAAGTTTGTTCTTTAGAACCTTCTACAAATTTAGTCCTCAGCTCTTCGCTTTCACCTACATTGAAGGTTGTATTGTCCTTTTCGGCAGCCAGATAGAAATATCCCCAGTCGATACGTACATCGTCTCCTTTTTTAGCCAGAATATTCTGATCGATACTTCCGGTTTTGAGGAATGTAAGATTTCCGTCTTCAAATCCTTCACTTTCAGATTTTTGTAATGGCTTGTCCACCGCCCATGCCGGAGAGGCTTCAAAATACAATTCTACATTATGCTCTTTTCCGTCCTTAGACGTTACTTCATAACTGATATAGTTTACCGGACGTGAGATTAATTTCAGATCGTCCATAAGTAAAGGAGCTGTGAATGTTAGTTTCATATCTACATCTCCGCAAGTAAATGTATAATGAGTTTGAGTTGCCTGTACATCGGCAGAAGTTTGTACTGCTGTATTCTTAAGCAATTCTTTATTTTCTTTTTCCATTACAAGGCCGAAATCGAGAAGAGCAAGTCCCATGCGGTCGTGGCACCATCCGGCAATAATGTTTTCTCCTTTTTTCAGTGAAGCCAGCACTTCATCTGACAACTTAAGCATAACATTCTTTTTGCAGGCGTTTCCTGTATCTACTACTTTTATCCCATTAATATAGATGATAGCGTCATCATCGTGGGAATATTCAAGGAAAACAGTTTTCCCGGCCAGATCTTCTTCCAAATTAAGAGTACGCCTTACCCATACAAATTCTGTATTCCATAGAGTTTTGGCAGTTTGCTCTCCGGGAATAGAACCGAATGCGCCTGCACCTTCTTTCCATGCAGTGTCGTTAAAATCTTTTTCATACCAATTGTCGGCAGGTTTATCTGTCGTATATTTAGCTGTATATCCACCCTGTTCGGATGTAGGAGCTATTGGAAGCAAAGGTATATCTTCCGTACCCATAAAACGGAATACTTCTCCATCTACTTTGATGGCACCTATCAGGGGAAATTTCTTTCCTGTCCAGTGTTTCACACTTTCATCGTACAGGTTATTTGTAAAAGACCATCCACTGGTATATGGGTCGATAGATACCAAGGGATAGGCTGGTGCCCGAAGGTCGTTTTTTACTACTTCATAATTATGTTTCCCGTTTCCGCAACTCACCAGTATAACCGCGCAGAATAGAAGGGATACTAATTTTTTCATCATGACTTTTTTTCTTACTTTTATTATTAATAGATTTAGTTTTATTTCTTTGGAGGTATGACCTGCATCAAGGCTACACATGCGCTGGCATCATATACCTCGACACTTCCTGTAGGACAAGGGATGTCTGCTTTTTTGAAGGTGATATTTCTACTTTTATCTCTGTTTTGCCACGCAAGATCAATATTATAGCGAAGCCAGTCTGTATATTGAGGTTGGTTACAGTCTTCTATCAAGCGGATAATATATTGAGCGAAAATGGCTGTATAAACGCCTTGTTCGATACCATTCTTTACATATAGAACTCCATTTTTGTCAGACATTTTATTTTTAGAATAATCGGCTGCAAGGATAGCATCATCGAGATACATTTTGTCTCCTGTTTCTTTGTATAACAGAACTGCTGCCCCTATGCATGTAGCCTGATTGTAAAGATTTGTTGTCCAGTTTACGGGGTTATCCATTACTTTATGATCTGCGACCTTACCGTCTTTTTTATCAAACAATGTATTTCTCGACCATTCATAGATTTCTTTTGCCCTGTCAAGATAGGATTGATCTTTGGTGATGTTGTATAATTCCATAGCGGCAACTACAGTAGGATAATTGATACAAGCCATTTTACCCCTCCATTCGTCCCGTTTCCAGCCCCATTTCATACCGCCTTTTACGGGGTCGTACGAACCTTTATCCTTTACTCCCGGGGTTCCTTTCCATACACGCTCGAAGCCAAGGACGGAATGTCCAAGGTATTTAGGGTCTTTTGTGATCTCATAAGCCCGAGCCATAGAGATCACCCACCACATAATATCGTCATATATAAACCAGACTACTGTATTGTCAAAGTTATAAGCATCATACGTTTTATAATTGCCTACGTAAACATCTTCAATCAGTTGATAATACTTTTTGTCTCCTGTTCTTTTATAAGCATTCATGAGCATATCCCAATAGACTGCCTGAGTCCATATAGCACCTTTATCTTCCTTATCAGAATTTTTATAGTATATAAGCCTTTCCTTATCGAGGAAGTATTCATTGAAAGCATCCATAGCCAGAGTTGCATCCTGTGAGGTGAAACTCTTCGGTTTTTGATTTGGATTATTATCTGTTATATCGGATGAATAACAAATAGCAAAAGGTATTAGTAACAGGATTACTAAAACTTGTCTTTTCATGATAAATGTAATTTTATGAATTTATAGTGCATAGAATATTACTACCAACCAATTTCCTATCGGTATTACTATTTAAAAGCAATACAAATTTCGGATATAAATTTTACTTGTAGGAGAAAATACTATTCAATAAACAGTAAAAATTGCTCATAATTCTCAAAGCTCCCGATAATCTGCGGTTATATCAGGAACTTTAAGGATATGATTTGTGTTTTTTACCAAGTGAATGAAACATTCACGCCATCAGGATCATTCTCGAAAGTTACAAGGTAGGTTTTAGACTTCTCATCCCAGTTAGAATTAATATTCAGGTCTTCTATTCCCTTAATAGTGACGGTTTTTGGTTTTTTCGTTAGTAATACACGTGAAACATTGGTCGTGTTTATAGGGCTCTTTGCAATGAATGAATAAGAGTTGGATGTCAATTTTTCGTCATACACTCTGGATGCACCACATAATACCTGAGCCTTCTTACTTTTGCCGGCTTTCTTAACGTCATATAAATAGGCTTGTTCTCCCGGATTGATTACCTTTTTAGTAAGTACTGGTAGATCATTGCTAAACAAATCGATATATATGCCCGATAAACTCATTGGCTCGTCCGAAATACTTTCATCTAAAACGGCTGCAATAACATATGGCCCTCTTTCCAGATAGTAATTGTTTTTGGTGAATACCTTTCCTTTTTTAGAATGTTCATTATATGCCTTTTCTACAGTAGAGAAGTATTTTGAATCATTATTTGCTTTTAATACAAAATGTTTCGGATCTTCTCTTACGATATAAATAGAACCTTTGCCATACTTATATGTTCCGGCGTCAGGGTTAGCGGATAATCCCAATTTTTCAAACAAATGATCAGCCGGAGTTTTATAGTTATTTCCATTAGTGTTCCACCATTCCATTACAGATTGGTAAGGATCGATATCTTCGCCACAATAAACCAATGCGCCTCCATTCTTAACCCAATCGGCAATATAGTCGTGATATCTGGCTTCCATCGGTTTCATATTAGAATAGGATACTACCAAGACTTTCAGATCTTTAAATGTGTCTGCATATGGTGTATTCTCTATATGTACTGTTTCTACAGGAACACCTCGTTTAAATAGCGGAAATGTTTGACCGTAGAA
>JAITVH010000081.1 GCA_031285905.1 Prevotella sp. | reverse complement strand
TACGACAATAAATATTATTCATTACTTAAAAGTGATTTTTAAGGACTTATATAATCTAAGTCGGAAGAAAATTAACAAAAAATCTGATTATAAACTCAAAAGAAATTATCTTTGTTTATTATCAGATTTATTTCCATGAAGCACTTTCGATATATTTTCTTACTTCTAACCCTTATTTCTACCTCTTCCTCCATAGCGGGAAATAATAAAAATTTAGATTCGCTGTTAATCGTTTTGGACAAGACGATAACAGAACGTACATTATACAATAAAAACAAGATTGACTACTTAAACTCTCTAAAAGCCCAGCTTTATCAGGCAACTGGTAATCAACAGAAATTTAATATACTCGGTCAATTGTTTGAAGGATATAAAAATTTTCAATTGGACTCAGCCTTTCAGATAGCCACAAAAAGGATCGAAATAGCCAATATAATTCAGGATAAGAAAGAGATAACGATGGCTAACATGAATTTTGCCGAAGTGATGATGGCAACGGGTATGTACAAAGAATCGTTAGACATTATTAAATCCCGTAAACCATCTTATTTTGACAAAGAATCGAAAGCATACTATTTTCATTTATGCCACTCCCTGTCTATTCTTATGTCTGATTATTCGATACTTGAAAACGAAAGAATTTATTATAAAGAACAGGAATATCAATATAAAGACTCTATTCTGTCAGTATTGGAAAAAGACGAAATAGGCTACTATTTGGTAAATAGCTCCCAACTGATTTATGATGGTAAATATGATGAGGCTCTTGAAATAGCAAAAGAGAGTTACGGTATTTTCAACAAAAACGGTCATGATATTGCTCTGACTGCATACTCTCTGTCTGAGGTTTATAAATATAAAGGGGAAAAAGAAGAGGAAAAATATTATCTGGCACTATCATCCATTAATGACATGAGAGCCGGAGTGAAAGAATATATTGCTTTGCGTAACCTGGCTATATTGCTCTACGAGGCCGGAGATATAGACAGGGCATATTCATATATCAAATGTTCGATGGAAGATGCTATTTTTTGCAATGCACGCCTTCGTACATTAGAATTATCGCAAATGCTGCCGATTATAAATGATACATACGATCTGAAAATGCGGAAGGAGAGAGATAATTTAATATCATCTCTCGTTGTTATTTCGGTTCTTTCTGTCATATTATTATTAGCCATCATATACATCTATAAACAACTAAAAGCGCTTGCCCGTACCCGGAGATATTTAAAAGAAACGAATAAAGATCTTCAGAAGATGATTGAGCAGATAAACAATGTCAATCTTGAGTTATCCGAATCAAACTTGGTAAAAGAAGAATATTTGGGTTATGTATTCAATATATGCTCTGCATATATAGATAAATTGGATGATTTCAGAAAAAAAGTGAATCGCAAATTACAGGCAGGCCAAGGAGAAGACTTATACAAAATGACTAATTCTTCTTCGTTTGTAAGTGATGAATTGAAAGAGTTTTACCGTAATTTTGATTCAATATTCCTCAACATATATCCCGATTTTATATCCGATTTCAATGCTTTATTGGCAGATGATGCACAAGTCCATCCCCGCGAGGGGGAATTGTTAAGTACAGAGCTTCGAATTTATGCGCTCGTTCGTCTGGGGATCAATGATAGTGTGAAAATTGCCGGATTTTTACATTATTCTCCACAAACAGTCTATAATTACCGGTTGAAGATACGTAACAAAGCGAAGATATCGAAAGACAATTTTTCGGAGGCAGTAAGACAAATAGGTCGTATCAAAAAATAATTTTACATAAGAATCCTAAAAATAGGGTAACTCCACCTTACTTTTTATATTAAAACATCTTACTTTTTCTTAAATAAGTAAAGTTCGTAATTGATTAATAGTCAAAGTTATGAATGGCTTTCTGAGAAGAAAACCATTTACTTTTACTGTTTACTACCCTCAACATAACAGGCTTTTTAGTTGTTAGATTTGTGGACGACAATATTCTATGAAATTTCATTTTTATTAAAATAATTTTTTTAATCATTATAAGCCATGAAGAACAAACTAAAGCAATGGAAAAGGCAACTTCTTTTATGTATGGGAGTATTGACTTTTTCTCTCACATTTGCCCAGTCTGGCAGAGGAGTTACAGGAAACGTCAAGGATGCTACGGGTGAAGTACTTATAGGTGTAAGTATAAAAGAAAAAAATAATGAGACAAATGGAACAGTCACAGATGTTGATGGAAATTTCCAGATAAATGTGCCTGCTGATGCAGTATTAATGTTTTCGTATGTTGGCTTTTCTCCTCAGGAAGTAGCTGTAGCAGGAAAAACCAATCTACAAGTCGTTATGGCAGAAGATACTGAAATGCTGAACGAAATAGTAGTTATCGGATATGGAGGTGTAAGGAAAAGCGACTTGACCGGTTCTGTAATTGCTATAAAAGTAGACGAAATCAACAGAGGGGCTGTAACCAGTCCTCAACAATTGATACAAGGAAAAATACCGGGAGTATTTGTCCGTCCCGGAAATGGACAACCCGGCTCCGGTTCTACAATGAGGATTCGTAGTGGGGCTTCTCTGAATGCAAGTAATGATCCCTTGATCGTTATTGATGGAGTTCCGGTGGGAAATGATGCGGCTCCAGGTATGTCAAACCCATTAGCGGCAATTAATCCTAATGATATAGAAACATTTACTGTGCTCAAAGATGCTTCTGCTACAGCAATCTATGGTTCCAGGGCTTCTAATGGGGTAATCCTTGTGACCACAAAAAGAGGCGGAGACGAAAAGATAAAGATTTCTTATAATAGTACTTATAGTATAAGTGATCCTTCTAAGAAAGTAAAAACGTTGAGCCCTACTGATTTCCGTAGCGTGGTAAGCGAAGTCTTTGGATCTAATCAGACTGTAATGGATCTATTGAATATGTATCCTGATCAGAATACCAATTGGCAGGACGAAATTTTCCGTACGGCCTTCGCCACTGATCAGAATATAAGTCTTTCAGGTACTACATTAGACACTCCTTACCGTATATCGTTTGGCTATAATAATGAGGATGGTACACTCAAGACTTCTAACTTTGAGAGATATACCCTCGATCTGAGTCTCAATCATAAGTTCTTCGATCAGCATTTAGATGTAAAACTAAATGTGAAAGGATCAATCAATAACAACGAATTTGCAAATACCGGTTCTGTTGGTTCTGCTGCATTTTATGATCCGACCAAACCAGTTTACAATGACACAGGTGATTTCAACGGATATTGGAACTGGACAGCCAATGGAGCACCAAATACTCAATCCGGTTCTAATCCTGTGGAGTCTCTGCTAGACAGATTCGATAGTGGGAAAACAGAAAGAAGCCTGGGTAATATACAACTGGATTATAAAGTCCATTTCTTGCCTGAATTGCATCTGAATCTTAATTTGGGATATGACGTAGCAACAGGCGATGGAGATAAAGGCCCTAACATTGGTTCGTTCGATGCGCTAAAAGACGGAACATTTCCTGGAGTTGGGACAAGGACTTACTGGGAGAATTTCCGTAGGAATCAACTTCTCGAATATTATATGAATTATGAAAAAGAACTGCCTCAGATTAAGAGCCGGTTCAATATTATGGGTGGTTATTCATGGCAAAATTTTTACTATTCCAATTACGAAAGACCTTATTCTGTGTTCGATCCGGGAACATCGGTTCCAGACATAACAGGTTGGGATAAAGATGAAGCAGACGGAATGTATATCAAGCAAGGTTCGAGAAAAATACCCGGAGAAAGTTATATGATATCTTTCTTTGGTCGATTGAACTATACATTCATGGATAATTACCTGTTAACAGCGACAGTGCGTCGCGATGGTTCATCCAAGTTCAGTGAAGATCATCGTTGGGGAACATTCCCGTCAGTAGCATTGGCTTGGAATATCAAAAACGAAAGTTTTATGCAGGAAGTAAATGTATTGTCAAACCTTAAGCTAAGATTAGGTTATGGTGTGACAGGACAACAGGATTTAAGTGATTACCAGTTTATAAAAAATTATGTGATAGGTTCAGATCCTGCATCCCTATATCTGGGCGAATTCCTGATGAAGCCTTCAAAATATAACAGCGACCTGAAATGGGAATCAACTACCACATATAATATTGGCATCGACTATGGATTTCTGAACAATCGTATCAATGGATCTATCGAATATTACAAAAAGAAGACAAAAGATCTGTTAAGTGTAGTTAGTGTGCCTGCAGGGAGCAACTTCTCTAACCTCATATTTACCAATATAGGTAATATGAATAATGACGGTATCGAATTTAATATCAATGCGGCAATTATTGATACAAAAGATTTTAGCTGGAATGCAGGATTTAATTTCACTTGGAATACAAGCAAGGTTACAAAACTTGTACAGTCTGCAGACGATGGTTTTACCGGTACTGATGCAGGGAACGAGGCTCAACGCCATATGATAGGCTATACCCCATATACTTATTACTTATTCCAACAGGTATATGATGAAAACGGATTGCCTATACAGAATGCATTTGTAGATCGTAATGGGGATGGACAAATTACAGATGCCGACCGCTATTTCCTTCATAGCCCGATGCCTGAATATTATATGGGATTCAGTTCTCAGTTTACATATAAACAATTTGACCTGGGATTCAATATGAGAGCCAATATTGGTAACTACTCATATAATGAACTTGCAGCCAGTAATTCAACTTCGGCTAACGCTTATAGTGGTATGGGATTTCTGAATAATCTGCATGAAGCTATCTATGATACTAAATTTACACTATCTAATTCTTCTGAACAGAAGTTATCGGATCATTTCCTTGAGGATGCCTCTTTTCTTAAGATGGATAATATAACGTTAGGTTATAGCTTTAGGAATTTATTCTCAACTAAAGTTTCGGGACGCTTGTCTTTCTCGGTTCAGAATGTATTCACAATCACTAAATATAAAGGACTGGATCCTGAAAACGCAGGAGTAGACAATGACTTATGGCCACGTCCTCAGGTATATACATTAGGTGTTAATCTCAACTTCTAAAAATAATAAACAACATGAAAACAAAAATATTATTGCTTTTATTGTTTTGCTCTCCACTATATTTCTGGTCATGTCTCGATGACCTCAACGTAGAGCCGCTTGACCCGCAATCGCAAACACCGGATGAAGTATATTCTGATGAGGCGAACTATATCAAGGGATTGATGAAAATATATTCTATTCTTGCTATGAGCGGACAGGATGGTTCCGGAAGCTCAGATATCGAAGGGGTAGATGCAGGTAATGCCCAACTATACAGGGCGTGGTGGAATGTTCAGCAAGTACCTACCGACGAAGCCATTGTTGCATGGCCTGATACATGGGTACCCGAGATGAATGAAATGAAATGGACTACAACTAAGAACGAAGCCCTCGAAGGCGTATACCATCGTTGCATGTACATTGTATCTATTGCAAATGAGTATTTGTTGCAAACTACAGATGAAATGATGGCAAGCAGAGGTATAAGCTCAGAGTTTATGACCACTGTGCATGGCTATCGCAACGAAGCCCGGTTTATGCGTGCATTAGCTTATTATATGTTGATGGATTCTTATGGCCGCCCTCCTTTCATAACAGAAGAAAACTATTCGAAAGAACCTTCTCAGTTAAGCCGTGCCCAGTTATTCGACTGGATAGAAGGAGAACTTAACGATCTTAAGACAGTTTTACCTATCGCCCGTTCTATATACGGAAGAGCCGACCAGGGAGTTGTTAATGCATTATTATCACGTATGTACTTGAATGCTCAGATTTATACAGGCACGGACCGTTATACAGATTGTATTACTGCATCTAAAGATGTTATAGATGGCGGATACAGGCTGGCTGGAAGCTATGCTAATCTATTCAAAGCCGATAATAACCAGACCGGTGCTTTAGAGATCATATTTCCAATAGTATATGATGGAATATCAACTCAGACTTATGGTGGTACACGTTTTCTGATTAGTTCTTCACGCGGAGTCAGCGATATAAAGCTTTCAACAGATGGTGTGATTGACGGTTGGGGAGGAAATCGTGCACGTTCAACTTTAGTTAAGAAGTTTGAGTTTTCAAATCCAAATTATGATGAAGATCACGATACAGAATCAATTCTTGATAAACGGGGTATATTTTATGCCGAAAATCGTTCTTTGGAAATAGACAGATGGCTGAAAACATTCGATACAGAAGGTTGGGCTGTATATAAATATTCCAATGTAAAATCGAATGGAGATTTGGGTTCGCATAGTGAATGGCCTGATACTGATATCCCTTTCATCAGGCTTGCAGAAGTATATTTGAATTATGCCGAAGCTGTTAAACGTGGTGGAACAGGTGGAAGTGAAACAACTGCCTTACGGTATATCAATGATCTGCGCGAACGTGGATATGGAAATATTACCGGAAACTATGAATCTTTTGACGATATTTCTCTGGATGATATATTGGACGAGCGTTCCCGCGAATTATACTGGGAAGCACTACGCCGCACCGATTTAGTTCGTTACGGATATTTTACGACTTCGGCTTATTTATGGCCGTTCAAAGGTGGTGTGAAAAACGGTTCGGCAGTAGAAACATATCGCAATTTATACCCGATACCGGCATCAGATATGTCCGTTAACTCTAATCTGGAGCAAAACGAAGGTTATAAATAATTACTAATTATTTAAATATTAGATAAATATGAAAACAATAAAATATATATCATTTATCTTTTTAGCAATTCTGGCCTTCACGTCGTGCGAAAAAGATGATGACACGGTTACATATTATTCGGAGAATGCAAAGTCCGGAGAAATGAGCGCTTTACAACCCTCCTATGAGCTTACACTGGAAAATGCTGCCAAAATAATGGATACATTCAAATGGTCGAAGTCTGACTTTGGATATTCCGCAGCGGTGACATATACGGTGCAGATGGATTTGGCAGGAGAAGATTTTGCGAATGCACAGGATTTATTGTCTGTTGTTAGTGTAGATTCTAGTGATGTAACAGTAGATGTGGTAAATAAGGCTATGTTGGCATTGCAAAATGTTTATGAATATCCTGATAATTCGGTACAAAAAATGGAATTCCGTTTGCAGTCTTCTATAACAGATGCTTTGGAACCATTGTATTCCGAATCGATAACAACCGATATTCAGTTTTATGTGGCATTCCCGGAAACCATGTTTATGATAGGTCAGGATTTTGGTAATTGGAATTGGGAGAATGACGGAGTTGTAGAAATGGTTCCTGTATATGGAGAAACTGCTGCTTTCTGGTGTGTAAGATATTTCAAAGCAAATTCCGGATTCAAATGGGCTCCGAAAAAAGCTTGGGCCAATGATTTCTCCGGTCTTACAGATAATGTCGGTTTTATTCAACGTGATGGCAATGCTTTTGTCGAATCTGACGGTATGTATATGGTGTACATGGACTACCCTAAAGGGGAAATCACTATAGAGCCGGCTGAAATATATGGTATTGGCGATTGTTTTGGCGGATGGAGTTCTCCTGCTGCAGCATTTACGATTACTGGCGACAAAGCTACAATAACGACTGCTACCGCAGGAAATCTGAGAATGTATGCAAAATCTACATTAGGCCCTCAAGACTGGTGGAAGAAAGAGTTTAATATCAATTCCGGAAAGATTGTGTATAGAGGAGCCGGTGGGGATCAGGAGAGCGTGCCTGCAGGCGCAGGTAAAAAAATCACTCTTGACTTTAATGCCGGAACAGGCACATTCGAATAAAAAAATACAACAAAAAGAAGATGAAAAAACATATTTTCAATATTATCACACTATGCCTGTTATCCGCAGGCATAGTGGTTGGACAAGAATTGAAATCGCCTGATGGTAACTTTACTATGAAATTTGAGCTGGCTAATGGCGGAGTCCCTACATATAGCCTCACATATAAAGGTAAACAAGTAGTAAAACCAAGTAAGTTAGGATTAGAGCTGGTGGCAGAAGCCGATTCCCGCGATTTTTGGGATTTTTCTCCTGAAGGCACTCAGGCGCAACAGAAAGATGAAAAGACAAATTTATATAGTAGTTTCCAAATAAAAGACTCTAAAACTTCTTCTTTTGACCAGACCTGGCAACCTGTATGGGGAGAAACAAAAAATATCCGTAATCATTACAATGAACTGGTTGTTACGCTAAATCAGCCAAATACGGACAGGCAAATGATTATACGTTTCCACCTGTTTGACGATGGCTTAGGATTCCGATATGAATTCCCTCAACAGAAAAACCTTATTTATTTTGTGATAAAGGAGGAACATTCTCAGTTTGCGATGGCTGGCGATCATACAGCATTCTGGATCCCGGGAGATTATGATACTCAGGAATATGATTATACAACATCTAAGTTATCAGAGATAAGAGGGTTAATGCAAAAAGCGATCACGCCGAATTCATCGCAAACACCATTTTCTCCGGCAGGAGTGCAAACATCGCTGATGATGAAGACTGCCGATGGATTATACATAAATCTACACGAAGCGGCTTTGATCGATTATGCTTGTATGCACCTTAATCTGGATGATAAAAACATGGTATTCGAATCGTGGCTTACACCCGATGCACAAGGAAATAAAGGTCATATGCAGGCGCCGTGCAATACACCTTGGCGCACTGTGATTGTAAGTGACGATGCCAGAAAAATACTTGCTTCTGATATGACTCTGAATTTGAATGAGCCATGCAAAATAGAAGATACATCGTGGATAAAACCTGTAAAATATGTTGGGGTATGGTGGGAAATGATTACCGGAAAAAGTACATGGGAATATACTAGTGACTTGCCTAGTGTACAATTGGGTGTAACGGATTACAGCAAAGTGAAACCTAACGGTAAGCATGGAGCAACAACAGCTCATGTAAAAGAATACATTGATTTTGCAGCAAAAAATGGTTTTGATGCAGTATTGGTAGAAGGCTGGAATATTGGTTGGGAAGATTGGTTTGGTAAATCGAAAGATTATGTGTTCGACTTTGTAACCCCATACCCTGATTTTAATGTAAAGGAATTGCAGGCATATGCAGAAAGTAAAGGTGTAAAAATAATGATGCATCACGAAACATCAGCATCTGTACGGAATTATGAACGTCACTTGGATAAGGCATATCAATTTATGGTGGATAATGGCTACAATTCTGTTAAGAGTGGATATGTGGGAGATATAATCCCCAGAGGAGAATACCATTACGGGCAATGGCTCAATAATCATTACCTGTATGCTGTAAAAAAAGCAGCCGATTATAGAATAATGGTAAATGCACATGAGGCCACCCGCCCCACAGGAATCTGCCGTACCTATCCAAACCTGATAGGCAATGAGTCGGCACGCGGAACCGAATATCAGGCATTTGGAGGCAATAATCCAAATCATACGACAATCTTACCTTTTACCCGGTTGATTGGAGGCCCAATGGATTATACTCCGGGTATATTTGAAATGGAAGTATCGAAAATGAATCCTAATAATAATTCTCATGTTAACAGTACGCTTGCCAATCAATTGGCTCTGTATGTAACGATGTCGAGCCCATTGCAAATGGCAGCAGATATCATAGAAAATTATGAACGTTTTCCCGATGCATTTCAGTTCATCAAAGATGTAGCCCTGGATTGGGACGATAGCAAATACCTGGAGGCTGAGCCTGGTGAATATATAACTGTAGCGCGTAAAGAAAAAGGATCGACAAATTGGTTTATAGGTAGTACATGTGGGGAAAAAGGCTTTTTGTCAAATATTTCATTTGATTTTCTTGATCCAGCCAAAACATATATTGCAACGATATATAGCGATGCCAAAGATGCTCATTACAAGACCAATCCTCAGGTATACGATATCCGTAAAGTTTTGGTGACAAGCAAATCGAAATTGAAGCAACAACTGGCACCCGCCGGAGGATATGCAATCAGCATAATGGAAGTTGCAGATAAAGATTTGGTTAAAGGTTTGAAGAGGTTGTAGATTCAAGTTGTTTACCCTCTATTTTTTGAAGAATAGAGGGTATTTATTTTTCTTATTATGAAAAGAACACTATTAATCACAATACTGCTTGCTGCAAGCATATCTTTTTCATTTTCCATCGAGATAAAAACACTGGAACCTGCTTTTTGGTGGGCAGGAATGAAAAATCCGGAATTACAGATATTGATACATGGGGATGATATTTCGAAAAGTGAAGTGACTATCACTTCACAATATGTCCGTTTAAAAGAAATTGTTCCTTTAGAAAATCCGAATTATCTGTTGTTATATATGGATTTATCTCAGGCTATTCCTGAGAGTTTCGACATTGTCATCAGACGAGGGAGCGAAGAAAAAAGAGTTCCATATGAGATAAAGCAACGAAAGGAAGACTCTTCTCAAAGAATTGGATTTGACGCAAGCGATGTATTATACCTTATTATGCCCGACCGTTTTGCAAATGGTAATCCTGCTAATGATGTCATAGAAGGAATGAGGTGTCAAACAGTAAACCGGGAAGGATTGAGTGAACGTCATGGTGGAGACATTCAGGGGATAGAAAATCATTTGGATTATATTTCAGATTTAGGTGTTACGGCAGTTTGGTTAAATCCTATCCAGGAAAATGATATGAAGGAGGGTTCATACCATGGATATGCTATTACGGATTATTACAAGGTTGACAGGCGTCTGGGTACAAATGAAGAATTTATTCGCATGGTAGACAAGTGTCATCAGAGAGGATTAAAAGTAGTGATGGACATGATTTTCAATCATTGTGCAAGTGAACACTTTTTCTTTACAGATAAGCCTTCTTCCGATTGGTTCAATAACCAGGAGAAATATGAGCAGACATCCTATAAGACAACTTCTCAGTTTGATAAATATGCTTCCGAATATGATGAGAGAAAGGCGATAGACGGATGGTTTGTAAAATCTATGCCCGACTTGAACCAGCGTAATCCTCATGTCGCAAAATATCTGATACAAAGCAGTATCTGGTGGATTGAGCATACAGGGATCGATGGAATAAGACAGGATACGCATCCTTATGCCGATTATGATATGATGGCGCGTTGGTGTAAGGAGGTAACAGATGAATATCCGAATTTTAATATTGTAGGTGAAACATGGCTCAATAACAATGTTGGGGTATCTTTCTGGCAAAAGGACAGTAAGCTGGCTTATCCGCGGAATTCCAATCTTAAGACTGTAATGGATTTTCCTCTGATGGATATTACTGCTTCGGCATTCGATCAGAAGACTACTGATTGGGGGCAGGGATTCGCGCGTATACATGATTATCTGAGTCAGGACATTGTTTATGCAGATCCGTTTAATTTGCTGATATTTTTAGATAATCACGATACTAATCGTTTCTATAAAACAGAGGAAGAAACCAATAATTTCGACAGATATAAACAGGCTATTACATTTTTACTGACAACACGCGGTATTCCTGAGGTCTATTATGGCACAGAAATAATGATGGCAGGAGATAAATCGACAGGAGATGGAAATGTAAGAATGGATTTTCCGGGAGGATGGCAGGGGGATAAACAGAATGCTTTTAATCCTCAAAATCGTACATCAAAACAGAATGCAGCATATGACTTTATGCAGAAAATACTTCATTGGAGAAAGGATAATAATGTTATAGCCAAGGGCTCATTAAAGCACTTTGTATCGCGTGATGGCATATATGTATATGAGCGTAAGTATAATAATAAATCTATCGTTGTTTTCCTGAATGGAACAGATCAACAAAAAGAGATTGATTTGAATTCTTATAAAGAAGTACTGCAAAAAGAAAAGGCAAATGAAGTAATCAGTGGAAAGGCTGTTGATCTGAAAGATAAACTAAGTATTGATAAACGTGGGGTTTTAGTTGTCGAATTCTGATTGTTTGGGAATTGGACAAATACTATTTCATTTCAGAATATTATTTATGAATATATATTTCTATCCTTAACATCGGATAAAAGAGATCTCGTAGAATTGGATATGGTAAAGCTTTCGTTTACAATTATATTAATTAAGATCCAATTCTACGGCTCTTTTACTATTCTAACCAGTAATGCCTTAATTCTTAACTCCCTGCATAATACCCGGATCAGTATCCATATTGTTAGTTTGTTTGCGTATTGATATAATAATTTTTGTTTTCATATTCTTAAAAAAACCTACCGATTGGTATGTTGGTTAGCAAAAAAATAATTAATAATAAATGATGTCTTTATATAGTTCTTCGAGCCGTTTACGAAGATATCTAACTGCATAGTGTTTTCGCGAAAGCAATGTATTTGTTGAAACTCCTGTAGCCTCAGCTACTTCTTTTACTGACAGACCTTCAATCTCAGTTAATTCGAAGACCTCTCTTTGTTCTAATGGCAACTCAGATAAGGCAACTTCAAGTTCCTGCCATACAAGTGAACGCAAATATTCTGTTTCAGGGGTAGAGCTGTCATCATTGAAGAGTATTTCAGAGAAGTCTTTTAAGATGCTCTCTTCTTCATCATATTTCGAAACAGGCATTTCCTCTTCATGTTTTTTCTTTCCTTTATTGATAATTGTATTCCGCGCCACACGATATAACCAGGCCGCAATCTGTTCGATTGGATTAGCTGTATTCTCGACAGTTTTAATCAGTTGATAAAATACATCTTGTAAAATATCCTCAGCATCTTCTTTATTCTGAACACGTTTGCGGATAAATGAATTGAGCTGAGGATGGTATTCTTTTACAATTTCCTCGATGTTTTCTTTCCCAATATGCTCATTCATCTCCTTTTCCATGTTCCTCCATATCAGAATGATCTCTACCAAAAGGGCCTCCAAAGCCAAACCTTCTTCTTTTTTCAATAAACCTAAGGCGTTGCTCAGGACTCATTTTTCTCCATTTTTCATGGATTGGATTTTCTCTTGAATGCATCATTCCTCTCCGCCCAAACCGCCCAAAGCCAAGACCTCCAAACAAAATGCGTGCGAGAATAAACAAGCCGAGTGCCTGCCAGAAATTTATGGTAGCCAGTCCCAGAATACCGGGTATTAATAAGTTCCATAAGAGCATGACTATTGCGCTCAAAGCTGCTAATGTAATTATTGGGAAAAGAACTAGTTTTATATATTTCAATTTCATATTGCTTATATTTTATTGTTTATTAATTAATAGATTGCAAAGAACAGTTATATTATTAATATGAGCTGAACTTTGCAATCTTTGCCATTTTATCTGTGCATATGGCCGAAAAATCCATGCATTCCACTCATTCTGTCTTCAAACATTTTTTTTCTTTCTTCAACGAAAGCTTGTTTTTCTTCGGCTGACATTTTCATCCATTCTTCACAGCGAGCGTTAATAGCATCAACAGAGAAGCGATCATCACAATTATCATGAGCATTCATTCTTTTATTCATTAACTCCAGTTTTTCGGCGTCGGTTATTTTAGACCATTCTTCTTTGAATTTTTTTCTAGCATCTTTATCGAAAGGGTTTCTTCCAAAGAATCCCATCCCAAAATCTCTTGTCATCATTATTCTTTTATTTTTATGTTTTTAAATTTATTCTCTAAGAGCTCTCTATTTATGCTGACAATTGAAGATGAAAAATATTTTACGAAAAGTGGGAAAAATGATATTTTTTAATAAAACAGTTGTTAGGTGTAGTTATTTTCTGCTTGTTTTCAGTAAGTTATACAGATTATCCCAATCTCTTTTAACTTCTATCAAAGATTTCATACCGTCTTTTTTGCCGATAGCCCTATTCATTGAGCTGCCATCACTAATGTTTAGGAACATAATACCTAGTTCTTCACTCGGGATAGCGGTTCTTATTTCCTTGCTCCCTTTAGCGGTTTCAATAATTTCTGACCATGCCCATAATTCTTTTTTACGCTGGGCGGTATGTATTTCCAAAAACTCAGGAATCCGGTTCGATGCTTCAGATAGAAAGACAAAGAGGTTCATATCACCTTCTATTTCATCAAAACGATCAGGCTTTTGGAGCATAGTTAAGTAATATTCATAAAACTCTTTTAAGGATGTTTTCGGAAAGTCGTTATAGTTTGTGATAATAGCATTGTTATAGAAATATCTTACAACTTCTTCGAACAACTGCTCTTTACTTATATAATAATGGTAAAATGCTCCTTTTGTCAACCCTACTTCGTTGACTATATCCCTCAATGATACTTCTTTATAAGAACTCTTGAGAAATAATTTTAATGCAGTCTGCAATATTTGCTTTTTCGAATCTGCCATAATACATACCGGTTGGTATGCAAATGTAGTAACTTTCTTCAAAAATACAGGCTATTGGCGATCAATATTACTTCAAAATATATCACGTCTCAAATATTTTCATGAGTTCATCTTTATAACTATTACCAATAGGTAGTTTTTTGTCTGCAATATGGAGGATATTTTTATCTATCAGTTCGATGTTCTTAATGGATACTATGTATGATTTATGTATTCTTTTAAAATGGCTGGAGGGAAGCTCCTCTTCTAAATTTTTCAGTGAATAGAGGGTTGTAATACGCTGTTTTGTCGTATGAAAGGTTACATATTCCCTTTGCCCTTCTATATACAGCAAATCAGAATAATTTATTTTATATAGTTTATATCCGCTTTTTATGATAATACTCTCTTCCTCTACTTTCTCAGCGGGAAGAGTCACTTGTTCGATCCGGGGAGTAGTATTAGGTGTATAATTCCCTTTTCTCTCTATTACTTTATTTATCGCCTGCAGAAAACGGGGAAATGCGATCGGTTTCAGCAGATAGTCAACAACATCCAGTTCGTAACTCTCTACAGCATACTCTGAATAAGCAGTGGTAAATATTACAGCCGGTGGATTCTTCAGGCTACGGGCAAACTCCAGGCCTGTTATTTCCGGCATTTGAATATCCAATAGTAAAATATCAACTCTCATTCTGTAATACACTCATAGCTTCAAAAACATTTGCTGCTGTTCTTATCAATTCGAGGGATGGTAATTTTGAAACATACTCCGACAATAATTTACGGGCATGGTATTCATCATCTATAATGAGAACTCTCAGCGTTTGAGGCATAACTAGAATTTTGTGAAGATTACATACTGATCGATAATTCAACTTTAAATGAATCAGGATTATCAGAGATGGTAAATGAATATTTATTTTCGAAATATAATTCAAGCCGTCTTTTTACATTCTCAATTCCTATGCCCTTTCCATTCGATGAAGGCTTATTCTTAATTAACGGCTGGCTGTTTTCAGCAACGAAATATATTTGTTTTTCTTTTATTTCCAGCAGAATATGGATGAAACTGTTTTTATCGACCTCAAGAGGTGTATGTTTGAAACAATTTTCTACCAATGGCTGGAATATCATTGGTGGTACGCTTATATTTGTTTCATCTTTGTTTATATAAGTGAAAATTACATCCTTATCGTTTTCAAACCTCAGTTTCTGAAAGTCAATAAAGTTCTTGATATAATCTACGTCTTTGGACAGGGGGGTTAGCTCCGTTTCGCAATCTTCCATTACATAACGCATCATATGTGCCAGTTTGAGTACATAGCCGGATGTATATTCATCTTTAAAATAAGTCATTGAATAGATATTATTCAGTGCATTAAATATAAAATGTGAATTGATCTGGGATTTCAGAACCCTTGCCTCCATCATTTTCTTTTCGGAAAGTAACTCTTCTTTCTGCCGGGCATCCTCTGTAGTCCTTTTATAAAAGAAAATGATACTGGATACGGCATAAGTCAATATAAATATGGTAGCAAACCTTGATATAGAAAATACAAATTTCATCTCCTGATCAGCGTCAATTCTTATATTAGCACCTTCAAACAGATATAATTCAACCCGGGCACAAATATTGGCAAATATTACAATCAATGCAATTGAAAGAATGAAATACAATATTTTTTTCTCTTTTATTAATAATTTAGGTATTAAGACATTGTAAGTTACATAGTATACCACCATCATACAGAGGAGGTTTAGTGTACTTACCTTAAATGCCCATTCTACGTTTATCCACAGATTTTGTATAAAGCCCAGTATATAAATAGCCATCCAGATAAGCAGAGATTGAAGTTTTGCCGAACAGCGAATTTGATTAAATATTTTACTCATAAATATTAAAATTATAAAATCAGATTAAATGTAATAATAATCATGATATAAAAACAAATATATTCAATCAAATGCCCGATAATATCTATCAACCTCCTGAAGTTATCAACAAAAGTATATATACCCTTAATTTTTAAGTTAAAATCATATTGTTGAATAATTGTAAGTGTTTCGTACAGATAGTTTTCCTGTTCGTTGAATAATTTTTGGGAAGCCGCAAATGTTAATGACTTTTGCTGCTGAAAATAAGAGTACTTATAATCTCAATTGATAACATAAATGGAAAAAATAAGAGAAAACAGCATGAAAGGTATCAATGTAGATTCATTGATGGGACATGTGTTTAAATTATGGATAAGAAGTAAGAAGCAAATACTGGACGAGTTCAGGTTGACGGGTCCCCAGTACGAAGTTTTATCAGCATTATGCAATCTAAGTAGCCTTAGAGAAGAAATAATACAAATAGATCTCTCCGAAGAGACCGGGATAGATCCTATGACCACTTCTACCATTTTACGTAATCTGGAAAAGAACAAAATGATTACCCGCGTCAGGGGAACAGTAAATACCAGGGTAATATATATTGAATTAACTGATAAAGGAAAATCTCTTTACAATATGGCATCATCTAAAATGTTGATGTGCTGTAATAATCTCTACCGTAATATTGATGAAAAAAATTTCACCGCACAATTACTTATGCTGTCCAGCGAATTGAATAAACTTAATAATTAGATAACAATGAAAACAAAGATGATTTTAAGCGGAGCTATAGCTCTGTTAGGGTTTGCCTCATGCGCAAACAATAGTCAAACAACCCAGGAAATGCCAGCACAGGAATATCCGGTAATGGCATTGAGCAAACAAGATGCGAACATGCAAACAGTATATCCGGCAACCATAAAGGGACAGGAGGATATTGATATAAAACCCCGGATTGATGGCTATATTGAAGCTATATATGTAGATGAAGGTTCAATTGTAAAAGCAGGGCAAGTATTATTTAAAATAAACTCTCCTTCATCTGAGCAAGCATTGACTTCAGCAAAAGCATCTGTAAATAGCGAAAAGGCAAAAGTCAACACTGCAGAAGTAAATGTAGAACGTTATAGACCTTTAGCTGAAAAAGGAATTGTAAGCGAAATACAATTAAGGACATATGAAAATGCATATGAAACAGCATTGGCTTCCCTTCAACAAGCGGAAGCAACTCTGAAGAATGCGCAGGCAACTATGAGCTGGACAACAGTGACGAGCCCTATCGACGGAGTAGTGGGGTCAATCCCTTATCGTAAAGGTAGTCTGGTAAATAGCAACAATACATTGACTATGATAGCCAATACTGGAAATGTCTATGCTTACTTTTCATTGAACGAACGGAAATTAATGGAATTTCTCGAAGGAGTAGAAGGAACTACCCAGTCTGAAAAAATAAAGAATATGGAATCTGTTTCCCTAATACTTGCGGATGGTTCGGAATATGAGGAAAAAGGAAGAATTGAAACAATTACCGGAACTGTAGATATAACAACAGGTTCTGCCAATTTCAGGGCAGAGTTCTCAAACAAATCAGGGAAACTGAGAAGTGGAACAAGTGGAAAGATAATTATTCCAAAAACTCTTTGTGATGTTTATGTCATACCACAAAAGGCAACATTCAGTCAACAGGACAAAGTGTTGGTCTATAAGTTGGAAGGCGATTCTGTAAGGCAACAAATCATTTCTGTACAATCAATGCCAAATGGGCAAGAATATGCTGTAATGGGCGGTTTATCAGATGGTGATAAAATAGTGTCCGATGGAGTAGCAACACTTCGCAATGGAATGAAGATATCTGCTAAGGAAGATCTAAGGGCTTCAAACTAATAAAAATTAAAGGTAAATATAAATAAATCAGCTTCTTATATGTAAGAGGCCAGGGATTGTACAACCTAAAAAATTAAAGAAATATGCTTAAAACATTTATAGAACGCCCGGTACTATCCACCGTTATATCCATTATTATAGTGGTGCTAGGGATAATCGGACTCAATATGTTGCCAATAGAGCAATATCCTGATATCGCCCCTCCTACCGTGCAGGTAGAAGCTTCATACAGCGGAGCGAATTCCGATGTAATAATGAACAGCGTTATTATTCCATTAGAAGAAGCTATCAATGGAGTGGAAGGAATGACATATATGACATCTTCTGCCGAAACAGGTTCTGCCAGTATAACTGTTTATTTTGAACAAGGGGCAAATCCTGATATGGCAACAGTGAATGTGCAGAATCTTGTAAATCAGGCATCATCTATACTACCGGCTGAAGTAACCCAAACAGGAGTTACTGTCAGAAAGCAACAAACAAGTAATATTCTGATGATGTCTTTTGTCTCGGAGAATTCGGACTATGATGCTAAATTCTTACAGAATTATGCCAATATTAATATCATTCCCCAGATAAAACGTGTTAAAGGTGTTGGTAATGCTAATGTATTCGGAGCTAATGATTATTCGATGCGTATATGGCTGAAACCTGATGTAATGGCTTCATATAAGATTTCTACGGATGAAGTTATCAATGCTCTGAGAGACCAGAATATAGAAGCTGCTCCGGGACAGTTGGGTGAAAATAGTAATCAGGCATTTCAGTACACATTGAAATATACAGGAAGATTATCTTCAGCAGAAGAATTCGAGAATATAATTGTTCGTTCATCGGAAGGAAAAATTGTAAGATTAAGCGATGTAGCTAAAGTTGAATTAGGCTCTTTAATGTATAGTGTAACTACATCGACAGATGGGAATGATGCTGTAATGATGGCTATCAGCCAGACCGCAGGGTCTAACGCACAGGAAGTTATTACCAATGTAAAAGCAGAATTGGATAAAGCGGAAAAAGATTTACCTCCCGGATTGAAGATTACTTATCTGATGGATGTAAGTGATTTCCTTAATGCATCTATCAGCAAGGTTATTACCACTCTGCTCGAGGCATTCCTGCTTGTATTTCTTGTCGTATTTGTATTCCTGCAGGATTTCAGGTCTACACTTATACCGGCTATAGCTGTTCCGGTTGCCATTGTGGGTACATTCTTTTTCCTTTGGGTAATGGGCTTCTCTATCAATTTGCTTACTTTGTTCGCTTTGGTACTGGCTATTGGTATAGTGGTCGATGATGCCATTGTGGTCGTGGAGGCAGTACATTCCCAGCTCGAAAGCGGAGAGAAAGATCCTAAACAAGCGGCGATTACTGCAATGGGAGAAATAGCTCCGGCTATTATATCAATTACTTTGGTTATGGCTTCTGTATTTATCCCTGTTAGTTTTATAGGTGGAACAAGTGGTATCTTTTATAAACAATTTGGTCTGACATTAGCGGTCGCTATCTTTATCTCGGCAATTAATGCTTTGACTCTGAGCCCGGCTTTATGTGCCCTTTTCCTCAAACCACATGATGAAAACCATAAGAAACGGAATTTTATACAAAAATTCTATTACTTTTTTAATATAGGTTTCAATGCAACCACTTCGAAGTACAAGAAATCGCTGGTATTTTTAGGTAAGAAAGGACATCGCTGGATTACTGTAGGCATTATATTAGTAAGTTCAATAGTTCTGTTCGGATTAATGAAAATGATACCTACAGGTTTTGTTCCGCAGGAAGATAGTGGTGGCGTAATGGGGATGATAACCCTGCCTCCGGGATCATCGATGGAGAGAACCGACTCTGTAGTACAGTCAGTAATAGACTTGGCAAATGAGATCCCCGAAGTAAAAAACATAGGTAGCCTTAGCGGTGTAAGCTTTATGAGCGGGATGGGTAGTTCGTATGGATCGGTTATTATTAAAATGGATCACTGGGATGAACGCAAGATCACAGCGAATGAGGTGGCTGCTATTATGACTGAGAAAACAAAATCGATAAACAATGCAACTTTTATGTTTTTCGGTACGCCTACTATCATGGGATTTGGTCTGAGCAATGGTGTTTCGGTAAATCTGCAAGACAGAACAGGTGGCGATATTTATAAATTCTACGATGTAACTAACGATTTTATTGCCAAAATGAATGAACGGGAAGAGGTTATGATGGCCATGACAACATTTAATCCTAATTTCCCTCAAAAACAACTAGAGGCCAATATGCCTAAAATTAAAGATGCAGGTATAACTCTTAGCGATGTAATGGGTAGCCTGCAGGCATATATCGGTAGCCAGTATATATCCAATTTCAACCTGTATGGAAAGCAATTCAGGGTAATGGTTCAGGCTGCCCCCGAATACCGTTCTAAACTGGAAGACCTGGATGGCTTGTTCGTGAAAACAGCCAGTGGAGAAATGGCTCCGGTAACGGAATTCCTGACTATAACAGATGTCACAGGGCCGGAAACACGTACGCGTTTCAATTTGTATTCGTCTATGGAACTGACTATCATTCCTAATTACTATGGTGGATATAGTTCAGGGGATGTAATCAAAGCTATCGAAGAGGTGAAAGACCAGAGCCTGCCGCAGGGGTATAGTTACGAATTCTCGGGAATGACACGTGAAGAAGCTGAAAGTAGCAGCCAGACTGTGTTGGTCTTTGGACTTTGTCTGATATTCGTTTACCTGTTGCTGGCAGCTTTATACGAAAGTTACATCCTGCCGTTGGCTGTTATCTTCTCGTTGCCTGTGGGATTGGCCGGGGTATTTATATTCCTTTCAGCATTTGGTCTCAGCCAAGGTATCACAAATAATATCTATGTGCAGATATCGCTGATTATGTTGATCGGACTATTGGCTAAAAATGCCATCCTGATTGTAGAATATGCGATCCAACGCCGTCAGCAGGGAATGAGTATTGTAGATGCTGCCGTAAATGGAGCAGTAGCACGTTTCCGTCCTATCCTGATGACATCCTTTGCTTTCATTTTCGGATTATTGCCATTGGCTATATCAACAGGGGCTGGAGCTATTGGTAATCGTTCGATAGGTATCAGCGCCATCGGAGGTATGCTCATCGGTACGCTTATCGGGGTGCTGGTTATTCCTTCCCTTTATATCATATTCCAGGCTATACAGGATAAAATCAGTAAGTCGGGTATGATAAACTCAAATGACGAATTCATAAATCAACAAGAAAATAAATAGTTATGGATAACAGATATATAAAAGGTATTATTCTATCGGGGCTTATTGCCCTGATAGGATTATCGTCCTGCCAGGTAACAAACAAATATAAGACGCCTGAAACCAATACAGAAGATTTGTATGGTGAGATGACATCAACCGATACGACAACTATAGCCAACATTCCCTGGAAAGAATATTTCGCCGATCCTTATCTGGTAGCTCTGGTTGAGGAAGGTATTGCAAAAAACTTTGATTTGCAGATAGCCTATACCCGTATTCAGCAGGCAGAAGCGAGTCTGAGTATGGCAAAGGCCGCTTACTTTCCGGATGTATCGTTAGTGGGGCAAGCAAATCATTCAAGGAACAGCGACGGAGCCAGAGGCAAGGATATGCTGGGGTATCAATCGACAAATTATTCGTTAGGAATATCAGCCAGTTGGGAGTTGGATATCTGGGGAAAGCTGAACAGGCAATCCAAAGCAAAATATGCGCAGTTTCTAAACAGTCATGCTTATAAAAATCTGATTCAAACATCTTTAGTCTCTAATATTGCTACATCGTATTATTCGCTATTGGCTTTAGATGAGAAATTAGCTATAACTGAAGAAACAGTGAAATTGTTGGAAGAGAATGTACAAACGATGGAAGACCTGAAAGATGCAGGATTACAAAACGGAGCTGCTGTAGAGCAAAGTAAAACGTTACTCTACAGTACACAGGCCAGTATTCCTGATTTGGAGAGCCAGATCAGACAGCTGGAAAATTCAATATCTACCATGCTTGGCCGGAAACCGGGTCATATTACGCGCTCAACAATTTATGATCAACAATATCCTGATCAACTGGAATATGGTATTCCTACCCAGATGTTGGCAAAGCGTCCTGATGTACAACAAGCTGAATTATCTTTCCGGTCGGCATTCGAACTGAAGAATGCTGCTCAGGCCAATTTTTATCCATCCATTACACTTAGCTCCGGTTCTATAGGATTTGGAACAAATAATACTCTATCGAACTTCTTTAAGCCGGAAAATATATTTGCCAGTATCATTGGAGGACTGACGCAGCCTATTTTTGCAAAAAAACAATTGACTGGTAATTTAGAGATAGCTAAGGCTCAGCAACAAGAGGCTTTATTGATCTTTGAACAAACAGTATTGCAAGCCGGTCAGGAAGTGACAGATATTTTGTTTTATTACGAGTCATCTCTAAAAAAGAATGATACGCGGGAAAAACAAATAGAGACCTGTAGAAACTCAGTTTATTTCACACAGGAATTGCTGAAGGCCGGAGATGCTAATTATACTGAAGTGCTTACAGCCGAGCAAAATCTATTGTCTGCATTACTCAGTAAGGTTAACGACAGATTGGAACAGTTACAAAGCACTGTCGATTTGTATAGGGCTTTGGGAGGCGGAGTTGAATAATTATTACGATTAATAGATAAATATGTTATGCTGAACGAGTTAATCAGAGCAGATACTACTTTTATCATCCAGTTGTTATCTTCTTATGGGACGTTGGCGATAAAAGAACTTGAAGAATTGACAGGTTATAGAGAAATGTATATTTATCTGGCATTGGGATGGCTGTCGAAAGAAGATAAAGTTCGTTATCTTGAAAAAGACGATGGTTTATATGTCGAGATCAAATAAAGGTAATGTAAACTTGAAATTATAAGGAGATATTTTTAGCTTGTAGATAAAGGAGACCTCTGTGACAAATGAGTTACAGAGGTTTTTGTTTTGCTGTAATTAGAATGGATTTCATCTTTTTATTTTGAATTTATCTATAGTAGAT
>JAITVH010000060.1 GCA_031285905.1 Prevotella sp. | reverse complement strand
GCAAATACCAGGTATTTAAAAGAAGAAATAGCAAAATTTTACTAATAAAAGGCAGAAATCCGTCCGCTAATTGTTATATTGTAAATAATAAATTAAGAAAGGAGGCTGAAATGACAGCATTAGAATTAAAAACTCAATTCCAAAAAGAAATTGAGAATGAGCAAAACAACTCAATAATTGAAAAAGTACAAGCATATTATCGCAGGCTTAAATCTGCACCTTGCCAATTTACAGAGGAAGAAGTAATATCAGAAGTTAGGCGGTCTGTTGCCGACGCTAAAAATGGCGGGGGGAAATCTTTGGAGGAAATGAGAAAAAAACATCCTCGAAGATGAAGATTAAATTTCTAATTGCAGCAGAAGAACACCTGGACGCTATTTACCAAATGATACCGGTAAGCGTATTAATAGTTTTTATATTAATGCATTCATTAATAAGGTATAATTTATAGCTTGCATAATACATATATCGTTTTATAAATATGTATCTTTGTATTATACTAGAAAGAAATGATATGGATAAAAAAGAACTGGATTCATACAGGCTAACAAGTCTGGAAGAGCCTACCGACGAACAACTATCGACCATTATGGAAGAAGTTGCCCAAGAAGCGAAGGAAAAGTCCGAGGCTGCCCATCGAAAGCTATTTCAGAAAATTGCCGAAAAAAGCAATCTTATGAAAGCTGAATGGAGGCAGAAATATAATTTGAGTTATGATAACCCAAATTCATAAGCCCGTGCTCATTGTTATTGCCGGACCAAACGGTTCCGGTAAAACATCTGTGACTTCAAAAATACTTAAACATAAATGGATAGAGGATTCTGTGTATATAAACCCTGATATTATCGCACAGGAAAAATTTGGAGATTGGAATTCAAAAGAAGCAATTACAAAGTCCATTATCTATTGTGAGAATTTGCGTGAGAAGTGCCTGCGTGAGGGTAAAAGTCTTATATTTGAAACCGTACTTTCAAGGGAAGATAAGGTGGATTATATTATACGGGCAAAGAAAGCAGGTTTTTTTATCCGTTTATTTTTTGTATGTACCGAATCCCCTACTATAAATGCTGCAAGAATAGCACAGAGGGTAATGGAAGGCGGACACGATGTGCCCATTACCAAAGTTATATCCAGATATGAGAAATCTATATTAAACTGCTATCAGGCTTCTCAGATAGCAGACAGGACTTATTTATACGACAACTCCGAAGACAATAAGACTGCCCGCATATTGTTCCGGTTAACCGAAGGAAAACTTATTAAACAATACTCTGATACAATTCCTGAATGGGCAACTTCTATTCTGGACCAGAAATAAAAATCCCTTATTGAAAAAGTATCTTTTTCTATATACTGAAAGAAGATCCTTGCGGGACTGTCCCTAATCTTGTGTAAGCACCAACTACAAGGTTGAAGTTTTATTATATAAATTCTTTCAAATCTCCCCCCCCAAAAAAAAATGGGGGAGTTTGAAAGAATTTTTCTTTTACCGGTTCACTCTTTCTCCAAAGATAACCAAAAACTGATTAAAAATAATCCCCCAGAAGGACAGGTGCCAACCGAAGGCAGAGTCATCACACTGTCTAGAAAGACAGAAGGAATAGAAGTGCCAATGGATACTTTCATGGAATATACCAAAATACCGATTATCATCTATTACGGTGATAATCTGCCGCAAACGGATGAATATCCCGAATTGTACGAATGGACAAGATGACTTCTTCTGATGCGCGAATGGGCACGTATGCTGAATGAACTTGGTGGGGATGTAACAGTTGTTCATCTGCCAGAAGCAGGATTATATGGGAATACACACTTTCCATTCTCCGATTTGAATAATGTGGAGGTGGCGGATTTGATGTCTGCGTGGCTCAAAGAAAAGGTGTTGGACTAGATATAATTAATTTAAAATTATGCCTAATCCAATACCAGATATACACTTGATGGTGTGAATTAATATAGTATCATTTCAGCCTCTTTCCGTCCGAGAATGCCTTACCTACTTTTTCGCCTACCTTCAGATAGTCATGATTAAACGGGTCAAAAATAATCGGCATTACTTTAGCAGCATCTACCTCGCCGTTTCCATCAAGCACACGTTCGTCAACGCTTACGTTCACAATCTCTCCCCGAAGGATACCGGTTTCAGGATTGAAGTCTATCAATTTGCATTCCACAGCAACGGACAGCTCCTCAATCAGCGGAGCATCTACGAACTCTGATTTAACGACATGAAATCCGGCTCTGGCAAATTTGTCTGTTACTTTGTTTCCCGATACGATGCCTACATAGTCGCAAGCCGCAACCTGTGAGGCTTCCGCCATGCTCACAGTAAACGCCTTGTGTTTTAGGATATTCTTAGTTGTCTTGTGTCCTGCACTAATACAGATATAGATTTCTTTCATTTCGCTGATACCTCCCCAGGCTGCATTCATAGCATTAGGGGTGCCATCTTCGCCGTAAGTGGCTATAATATATACTGGCTGCGGGTAAGTTAAAGGTTTTGCTCCAAAGTTCTTTCTCATAATACGTTATTATTTAATTCATATTTCATTTCAATTCATTAATCGATAATCACTTGGCGAACTGCCCACTACCTTTTTAAACATTCTACTAAAATGATGCGGATATTTAAAACCTAATTCATAAGCAATTTCGTTCACCGATTTCTCAGGGTGGTACAACTTATCCTTTGCCTTTTCTATAACCTTTATCTGAATATATTCCTGTGCAGATTTACCTGTTTCCTTTTTAATTAAATCCCCGAAGTAATTAGCCGATAAATGTAATTCATCTGCAAAGTATTGTACCGAAGGTAAGCCTATTTTCTGAGGTTTATCCGATTCGAAGTAGCCGTTCAGTAATTCTTCAAACCGTGAAAGCACATCTTTATTTACATTTTCACGGGTAATAAACTGACGGTCGTAAAAACGCAGGCAATGATTCAGAAAAACTTCAATATTAGCTGTAATAATGGATTTACTATGCTTGTCAACAGAATGGCTCAACTCATCCTTTATCTCCTGAAAACAATTCAAAATAGTTTGCCGTTCACGTTCCGACATATGCAAGGACTCATTTGACTCATAAGAAAAAAACGAATAATCATTCATTTTTTGTCCAAGCAGCGTGCCTCTAAGTAAATCGGGATGAAAACACAATCCCCAGCCTTTCATCTTAAAAGTTTCGCCTGTATCGTCCTTACCCGCCACTTGTCCTGGACCAATAAACACCAATGTGCCCTCCTGATAGTCGTATGTATGGCGCCCATAAATCAAATCGCCACATTTAACGTCTTTCAGGAAAATAAAATAGAACCCATATCTTTTGCGGATATGATGAAATTCTTTAGTGACTTCGGAAAAGTCGATAGAGCTGACTAAGGGGTGCAGCGTTTCTATTCCGAGAAAGCTATTATAATCATGTATCGTATCAAAATTCAATATTTCGCTCATAATTTCTGATTTTATATAAAACAAAAATAAGCCTTCTTGTTTAAAATCCACCATTACATCCCGTAAATCAGTAATAATGGTAGAACAAACTGTAATCTGTGTATGTCCCTGATAGTCTATCAGTAATAATGGTAGGAGAATCAGTAATCTGTCTATTTACATAGGGTATTATTCAGCGTAAGTTTGTAGCATGAAAATTATAAACTTTTAATTCGTAAAATATGAAGAAAAGGAAAGGCGTAAAAGAGATAGTATTTATAATAAGTATCCTACTTATTTTCTCGGCTTGTAATCAAAAACAGGAAAAAGAGATGAATGGATTACTAATAATAAAAGAACAAGGCAGTTTTGCCGTAGGCGGGACAGTGATTCAGAATGAAGGTAAATATAATGGTAACAACTTCGATAACTTCAAGCCTTACCCCGAAGGTCAGACTTATCATGGCGATCATACCTATGTATTCTACCAGATACCTGATAAAGCCAAACAATTACCTCTTGTTTTTCTGCATGGAGCAGGGCAATCCTCTAAAACATGGGAAACTACTCCCGACGGACGTGAAGGATTCCAGAATATTTTTCTCCGCAGAGGTTTCTGCACATATTTAATCGACCAGCCACGCCGGGGAAAAGCAGGAAGAAGCACGGTTGCATCTACCATTGAACCGATTGCCGATGAACAGATGTGGTACGAAATATTCCGTATTGGCATCTGGCCCGATTACCACGAAGGTGTACAGTTCCCAAAAGATAAGCAGAGCCTTGAAAACTTCTTCCGACAAATGACACCGAATACAGGTGCATTCGATAATGAAGTAATCAGCAACAGTATGTCTGCCCTTTTTGATAAAATTGGCTCCGGTATTTTAGTAACACATTCACAGGGAGGGTTACCGGGATGGATTGCAGGCATAAAAAATCAGAATATAAAAGCTATTGCTGCTTATGAACCCGGAACATACCCATTTCCGAAAGGAGAAGTCCCCAAACCAATAAGCGGATGCACAGGAGCATTATCAGGTGTTGAAGTCCCGATGGAAGATTTCATGAAACTGACTCAAATCCCTATCGTGATGTATTTCGGTGATTATATTCCAGATGAAATAACCAATGAACTCGGCGCAGAGAACTGGCGAACACGTCTGGCTTTAGGACGGTTATTTGTTGAAGCGGTCAATCGTCACGGTGGTGATGCCACCTTAGTTGAATTACCCAAAATCGGAGTATATGGCAATACACATTTCCCGATGTCTGTGTATAATCACATTGGAAGAGAGGGAAGCTGAACCATACAATGAAGAGGCAGTTATGGAAAGAATGATTCCCAAAGGAGAGAAGGTCATTATGGCACACCTAAACCATTTAAAAGAACATAATGAATTAGAACTATTACAGCAAGGACTGGATTATTTGAAAAAATATAACGTACATGTCAATTTCCCTCAAAAAGACAACTCTACGGAGAAAACTACTCTTGCTTGCGGATGTCCGGGGTCTATGATGCAGGAAATAAAAAGATTTGCTCAGCCGGCTTTCAGTATGGCTACGCCCGCTATGAACCAACCTTCCGAGTTAAGGCAGTTCCCCGTCCAGTTGCATTTGCTTAATCCGCATGCCCCATTTCTTCAAGGAGCGGATTTATTATTGGCTGCCGATTGTACCGCTTTTGCTTATGGAGGTTTTCACAGTCGTTTCCTTAAGGATAAAGCTCTGGCTATTGCCTGCCCAAAACTGGACAGCAACATTCAGGTATATATAGACAAGTTAGCAGAAATGATTGATACTGCAAAGATAGATACTCTGACTGTATTGATTATGGAAGTTCCTTGTTGCGGAGGATTGGTAAAAATTGCCCAAATGGCACGGGAACAGGCTAAACGCAATGTTCCGATGAAAGTGGTCGTTATTTCGGTACAAGGCGAAGTCAAAAAAGAAGAATGGATATAATCTAACCAACTAAAAATATTTATCATGAACATGTTTTGCTATCAATGTCAGGAGACATCAAAAGGCACAGGTTGTGCATTAATGGGCGTTTGCGGAAAAACTCCCGAAGTATCGAACATACAGGACTTACTATTGTTTGTAGCCAGAGGCGTTGCTGTTTATAACAACGAACTCCGGAAACAGAGAAAAGCATCTGCCATAGCAGACAAATACATCGTAGATGCTATGTTTATAAGCATTACGAATGCAAACTTCGATTTCGAAGCCATTAAAGAAAAAGTAAAAGAGGGATTGAAACTCAAATCTGAACTGGCTGTTTCATTCGGAGCGACAAATATTTCATTACCAGATGAATGCACTTGGAACGGGAATGAATCGGAATTCATGGATAAAGCTCTGGAAGTAGGGGTATTGAGAACTAAGGATGAGGATATTCGGTCTTTGAAAGAATTAGTGCATTACGGATTGAAAGGAATGGCGGCTTATGCTGAACATGCTTATAATCTTGACAAGACCGATGATGAGATATTTACTTTCATGCAAAAGGCTTTAGCAGATATTGCCTGCGAAGATATTTCAGCGGATGAACTGGTTGCTTTAGCTCTTGAAACGGGTAAATACGGCGTTCAGGTGATGGCACTTCTGGATGCGGCTAATACAGGACGCTTCGGTAATCCTGAAATAACTCAGGTAAATATCGGTGTTGGCAAAAATCCGGGCATACTTATCAGCGGACACGATTTGCGCGACATCGAAGAATTGTTGCAACAAACCGAAGGAACAGGTGTAGATGTGTATACCCACAGCGAGATGCTTCCGGCTCACTATTATCCACACTTGAAAAAACACAAACATCTTGTAGGCAATTTCGGCGGGGCATGGTGGCAGCAGAAAGAAGATTTCGAAGCATTTAACGGACCCATATTGTTTACAACCAACTGTATTGTGCCTCCTTCTAAAAATGCCATATACAAAGACCGCATTTTCACAACAGGCGCAGCAGGTCTCGATGGAGCAAAGCATATTGCTGAACGAAAAAACGGTCAGCCAAAAGATTTCTCCGAAATAATTTCAATGGCTAAACAGTGCCAGTCTCCACGCGAAATCGAAAAAGGAACTATTACAGGCGGTTTTGCACATGCTCAGGTATTGGCTTTAGCGGATAAGGTTGTAGATGCAGTAAAATCGGGAGCCATCAAGAAATTTTTTGTAATGGCAGGATGCGACGGACGTATGAAAAGCCGTAGTTATTATACTGATTTTGCAAACGCTTTGCCCGGAGATACAGTAATCTTAACGGCAGGTTGTGCCAAATACCGTTATAACAAATTGCCACTCGGTGATATAGGCGGAATACCTCGTGTACTGGATGCAGGGCAGTGCAACGACAGTTATTCATTGGCAGTAATCGCTCTCAAACTGAAAGAAGTATTCGGCTTGGATGACATCAATCAGTTACCTATCACATACAATATTGCATGGTATGAACAAAAGGCTGTCATCGTTCTACTGGCTTTGCTGCACTTGGGTGTTAAAAATATTCATCTTGGTCCTACCCTTCCCGGATTTTTATCTCCGAACGTAGCCAAAGTATTAGTCGAAAATTTCGGTATCGGAGGAATCTCCACAGTAGAGGAAGATATCGAAATGTTTATGGCAGGATAAGAAATAATATATGAATGATAATAGAAAAACGGATATTTAAAGTATTCCGTTTTTCTAATATCCGTTTTACTTCTTTTATGATATTATAATAGGTTATGGGAGGACAAATTCCCCCCCGCAGCTCCACGATTTAAGCCGCTTGAAAAGACGGTTTTTTTCTTTTTATACTGTTGTACATAAAGATAAACAGATAGAATCAACAAAAAACAGTCAAAAGATTAATTCTAATGTATATTGAAAATATCATTTTTAATAATTAATGACTATTAGTAAGAATATTTCATATATTTGTAAAAGAATCCTAATACTTCTTTCTGAAGATCAAAACGTGCTGGCAATGAAAACGAAGACAGTAGTCCTTTTTTTTCTGTTTCTATTCTATATTACTCCGGTTGAAATATGGAGTAAAGATATAAGTAAGTCTTATTCTACAGGACTTATATTCAGAAATCATGAGGTGAATAAGGATGAAAGAACTTCTGTTAATCTAACACCGGATAAACCGCTAATATTACCGGATGGTTTTTCAATGGAATTTGATCTAAAGCTTAAAAAGGTGAGTTCTACATCTTTTGGTTATGTATTTCGTCTTATATCAAATGATTCGGTAAGCCTCGATATGAGTTCATCTATTGGGAAAGGCCGCTTTAATATTGTTCTTAATAATCTGAAAGGAGCTAAATTTAATGTAGAATACACTTTTAGTCCCGATGAGTATAATAATAAATGGATAAAAGTTCAATTTCATATAGGCAGAGATAATATAAAATATATAATAGACGGTAATGAAAAACAATTAGATGAGTCGTTTATTCATCCAAAAGAATGGAAAATATTTTTTGGGGCAAACAGGCATGAGCGTTATTTTACTTCGGATGTTCCTCCAATGGAGATACGAAACCTGAAAATATTCAATTCAAAAGGTGAAGTTATAAGACAATGGGATATGTCAGTCCATGATCGTACTGTGGTTTATGATCGTATCGGCGGTTATCCTGCGGCTGTTTCGAACGGGGACTGGGTGCTCGACAAACATGCATATTGGAAAGAAGAGTTGTCATTTATTACAAAATCCCGGAGTCCGCAGATCACATATGATTCGATAAAGGCCCGCTTCTTTTGCGCAATGAGAGATAGTCTGTATATCTTGAACATAAAGGACAAACGTATAGAAAAAATAAAATATGAAAAAGGAGTGCCTTTTACTGATGGTGTCAGCAACCTTATATACGATTATAAAGATGACAAGTTGATCGCATATAAGATAGATCAGCAACAACTGTTGAAATATGATTTTGGCACTCGTGAATGGGAAGGGGACTTGATAGACCGTTCTATGAGATTACAGCATAATAATAAATTTATTCATCCCGAAACAAATGAACTGGTTGTTTTTGGAGGGTATGGATATTATACTTACAGTGCACTTTTAGCTACTCATAAATTATCTGATTATAACTGGGAAAAAGAGAACCTAATAGACAAAATCACTCCACGTTACCTGGCTACAATGGGATATGAGGGTGGCGACAATATTTTGATACTAGGTGGATATGGGAGTACTACGGGGATACAGGAAGAGTCGGCTCACAACTTATATGACTTGTCACGTATCAATATTAAAACAAAAAATGTAACTCCTCTGGGCGAATTAGAGAATATACCATATCCTTTTGTTTTTGGCAACTCTATGATCGTTAATAAACCAGAGAATAAATTATATGCGCTTTCGTATCGTAATGATGTTTATAAGAGCTATATAAATCTTCTGGAAGTTGATATGAGCAATATGAAATTTCGTTTCTTGGCAGATTCCATTCCCTATAATTTCCAGGATACAGAATCTTATTGTGACATGTTTCTGTATAAGAATACTTATCTATATGCGCTTGTCGCTCATCGGACTGAGGCTGGTGATACCAATGTAAAAGTATATTCTCTCAGGTATCCTCCATTGGCAAAATCGGATGTGCTGGAATCAAAAGTCTTCGATGCAGAAACTAAAGTAGGATGGTATTTATTGTGGGGGGGATTATTCCTTATCTTGTTTGGAGCAGGATATTTTATCTATCGAAAGATTGATGTAGGAAAAAAATATCTATATAATAGAAAGACATCTGCAAATGTATTGGCTGATACCACATTGCCGCCATTAGAAATGGCATCAATGGAAAAAAGCAAAAGGAGATCGTTAATTTCATTGTTAGGCGGATTTCAGATATTTGGAGCTAATGGAGATGATCTTACCAGTCACTTCACTCCGGTAATACGCCAGATGTTTCTTGTTATATTGCTGGATATATATAATACAGGGAAAGGGGTTACATCTGAACGTCTTGATGAAACATTCTGGTTTGATATGGATAAAAGTAAAGCGACCAATAACCGGAATGTGAATATCCGTAAACTAAGAGTCTTGTTGCAGGAAGTAGGCGATATAAAATTAGAAAAAAAAGGTAACTACTGGCAGATAGATGTTGGTAAGGATATCAGATGTGATTATGGCGAGATTACAGCCTTACTGAAAGAGGCAAAAATAAAAAAAGTTATAACTGAACCAATAGTGGAAGATATAGTTGCATTAGCTTCATCGGGAATATTGTTGCCTAATATTGATGCTGAATGGGTAGAAAGATATAAGTCTGATTATTCATCATTGTTGATAGAAGTCTTGTTGAGATATGCAGCTCAGGATACAGTTCAGAATAACTTGCGCCTGTTGGTTAAACTTGCAGATGTAATTCTTATTCATGATAATATCGATGAGGACTCTATAAAGATGAAATGCCGCAGTCTCTATAAACTGGGACAGAAAGGGCTTTCGAAGCAAAGTTATGACAAATTCTATTCTGATTATAAAAATATACTAAACGAACCTCCTAATTTTAAATACGAAGATATCATAGCATCCGAAGACTAAAAAGAATAATATAGGTGCTTTCGGTCAAGCTCTATCTACAGAAAGAAGAAAGAGACAATCATTAGCTAATTTTCTGAATGTGTGTTAAATGTTAATGTTAAAAATGATATTTTTTTACTTTATTTTTTCAAATTAATAGTAAATTAATACCCTTGTTAATACCTCTTAATAATAAATTAATACCCCCGTTAATATTGTTATTGTATGTTTGCAAAACAAATTAAAGATATTTTATTGAGATGATTGTTCTATCAAGGTTGGTTAACATTTATTTAATAAAATAGTAAAATCTTAATTTATTATGAAAATCAATATATTAAAATATTGTATTTAAATTAAAGAAGAGTTTTAGGTTTAAAGGTTTTTTAAAGCAAGAGGTTTTCAATACTCTGACAGATAGTAGGCCTCTTGCTTTATTATTATTAAGGTAAGCAAAAGATTCTAATATTTCACTCATATAGTAAAGGTTTACTGCCTTTAATTATTGATAAAGTGGATACCATATTGAAAAACTATCATAAAAACCCGGATAAAATCAAAAGATACTGGAAAATGACAAAAAACCTGACGAAAATTTCCCTTCTATTTTTTTGCCTGATAAATATTTATCAATGTACAAACGTTGAGGTAAAAGAACATGTAGATTACGTTAATCCTTATATTGGTAATATCAGCCATTTATTGGTACCAACTTATCCTACTGTACATTTACCTAATAGTATGCTTCGGGTGTATCCTGAACGGGATAATTATACCAGTAATACGATTGCAGGCCTTCCTCTGATTGTTACCAGTCATAGAGGTAGTTCTGCTTTCAATCTTAGCCCCTATCAGGGAGATATTTCCAAAGCAACGGGAGTAATACGTTATGGCTATGATAATGAGGTGATAAAGCCATATTACTATAATGTCGATTTGGATGATTATGGTATATCTGTACAATATGCACCATCACACCAGTCGGGTATCTATTATATTGATTTTAGTTTGCAGGAAACTCCTTATCTGATATTCAATACAAGGAATGGAGAATTGAACTCAGATGGGAATACAATTCGTGGCTATCAGCGTTTATCTAATAATACCAGAGTATATATTTATTTTGAAACTGATATTGAGCCTATTGAAGTAGGTATACATGATACTCAAACAGGAGGAATAAATGCAGACAAAAAAATGACTGAGGGGTATAACGCCTACTTTATTCTAAAATATCCGGAAAATGCAAAACAGATAAAGGCTCGTTATGGAGTCTCGTTCATAAGTGCTGAACAAGCAGAAAAGAATCTAAGACGTGAGATACAAGATTATGATCTTGAGCAGATAGCGCAGAAAGGGCGCAATATATGGAACGAAACATTGGGTAAAATAGTAGTATCGGGTAGTGACGAGACAGCTAAGACTGTATTCTATACTTCTTTGTATCGTACATATGAGCGTATGATATGTATATCAGAAGATGGTAACTACTTTAGTGCATATGATGGTAAAGTACATAGCGATGAAGGCCGTCCGTTCTATACCGATGACTGGATCTGGGATACCTATCGGGCTACTCATCCATTGAGGATAATAGTAGAGCCGGAAATGGAAAGTGATATGATTCATTCACATATACTAATGACACGTCAGATGAAAGATGCGTGGATGCCTAATTTCCCTGAAGTAACAGGAGATAGCCGTCGTATGAATTCGAACCATGGGGTAGCTATGGTTGCCGATGCTTATGCAAAAGGATTAAGGGGTTTTGATCTGGAAGAAGCATACAAAGTATGTAAGGCAGCCATTACAGAGAAAACGCTTGCCCCATGGTCTGCGAAAAAAGCAGGGGTTCTTGATCAGTTTTATAAAGATCATGGATATTTCCCGGCTTTAGCACCTGGAGAACAGGAGACTGTGCCCGAAGTGCATTCATGGGAGAAACGTCAACCTATTGCTGTTACTTTAGGAACCGTATACGATGAGTGGTGCCTATCGCTGATTGCAAAAGAGTTAGGGAAAGCAGATGAGTCTGATTATTTCTCTAATCGCAGTCTTAATTATCATAAAGTATTCAATACTGATACCCGCTTTTTTCATCCAAAAGATTCTAACGAAAATTTTGTACAGCCATTCGATTATGGTTTTTCCGGTGGGCTTGGAGGTCGTGAGGCCTATGATGAAAATAATGGTTGGGTATACCGTTGGGATGTACCACATAATATAGATGACCTCAAGGAAATGATGGGTGGTAAAGAAGCTTTTGTGAACGAACTGGAGCGCATGTATAATGCTTCGCTTGGAAGAGCCAGATACGATTTTTACAATACATTTCCTGATCATACCGGTAATGTTGGACAATTCTCGATGGGTAATGAACCAGCAATGCATATTCCTTATTTGTATAACTATAGTGGTCAACCTTGGCGTACACAAAAGCGCGTGCGTAATTTGCTTGATCAATGGTTCAGAAACGACCTGATGGGGATTCCGGGTGATGAGGACGGTGGTGGACTTACTTCCTTTGTTGTGTTTTCTCAACTTGGATTTTATCCGGTTACTCCAGGTTTGCCAATGTATGTAATTGGTAGTCCTGTATTCGAAAGAGCAAGAATGGATATAGGAAACGGGAGAAGCTTTGAAGTCGTTTGTAGAAACTATTCACCTGAACATAAATACATCCAGTCAGCTAAACTCAATGGTAAGGAATGGAATAAGTCTTGGTTTTCCCATAACGAATTGATGAAAGGAGGAACTCTGGAACTGGTGATGGGTAAACATCCTAATAAACAATGGGCATCTTCGGATGATGCAGTGCCGCCATCGTTCAGTATGAATAATTAATAATAAGATATAATAGAATTCTAACTATGTATATAACTCAAATAAATACAGTTTTACAAGCCATTTTATCTGCTGATAATTTGGTAGTTAATTGTATTTTATTAGAGAGAGAGAGAGAGAGAGAGAGAGAGAGAGAGAGAGAGAGAGAGAGAGAGAGAGAGAGTAACATCACTTCAAATATTTATAAGTCTTGTTCCGGGATAATTTTATCTCGGGGCAAGGCTTTTTGTTTTGTCTGGAAGATATAAAATGATTAGCACTTAAGCAAAACTTTTTATTTTCTATTATGAATAATACGATCGATTATGAAATATTTTAATTGGTTCTCATTTTTACTTCTATGTATAGTTTTCTCCTCGTGTGGAGGAACTACCATAAAAAAAGAAACTATAATAGAAGGTAATATTCTTCCGGAGTGGGCATTTGGCGGTTTCGTTCGTCCTGATGGGAAAAATCCGGTAATAACACCTGACCCAAACGTGAAATTTTTCTGCCCTATGCGTCAGGATTCAATAGGATGGGAAGGAAGCGACACATTCAATCCGGCTGCAACGATAAAAGATGGAAAGATATATGTGCTCTATAGAGCTGAAGATAATTCTGCAACAGGGATAGGTAAACGTACCTCACGTATAGGGCTTGCAGAAAGTACAGATGGTATTGCAATGAAAAGGTCTCCTGCACCTGTCATGTATCCGGCTGAAGATAATATGAAGGAATATGAATGGGAAGGTGGATGCGAGGACTCTCGTGTGACTGTTACTGAAGACGGAACATACGTAATGATGTATACTTCGTGGAACCGTCGTACCCCACGTTTGTGTGTAGCTACGTCGAAAGATCTGATGACGTGGCAAAAGCATGGGCCGGTATTTGCGATGGCATATGAGGGACGCTTCAAAGACATGGCATGCAAGTCGGGGTCTGTTGTTACCAAAGTCATTGATGGCAAACAGATAATTACCAAAGTAAATGGTAAGTATCTAATGTACTGGGGCGAAAAAATGATAAATCTTGCTACTTCAGATGATTTGATTAACTGGTATCCACAAGTTAATGAGAAGATGGAACTAAAAGGACTAATATATCCACGATATAAATATTTTGACAGTAGCCTTACTGAATGTGGGCCTCCGGCCGTAATAACAGACAGGGGTATTCTCCTTCTTTATAATGGGAAAAACAGAACAGATGATCGTCGTGACGAACGTTTTACTGCTGGATCATACAGTGCCGGACAGGTGTTGTTCGATATGAAAGATCCTTATAAAGTTATAGCGCGTCTTGATGTTCCATTCTTTCGTCCTATGGATGAATTTGAGAAGAGCGGACAGTATGTAGACGGTACGGTATTTATAGAAGGATTGGTCTATTATAAAGATAAATGGTATTTGTATTATGGTTGTGCGGATTCGCAGGTCGGTGTTGCTGTATATGATCCATCTATAGCCGTAGCAGGTGATCCGGTTGAATGAAATATATAATAAATCTAATTACAAGATAAATTTACATATGAAAAAGCACCTCTCCCTATTGCTATTCATATTAGCAACAATACTCTCAACAGCGCAAAACCTAAAAGTTGCCTCATACAATGTACGTTATGACAACAACGGAGATGCTGAAAAAGGTAATGGCTGGGCACAACGGTTTCCGGTACAATGTGCACTTATAAAATATAATGCTTTCGATATATTCGGTGCGCAGGAAGTCTTACATAACCAGTTAAAAGATATCACAGGACAGCTTACTGAATATGATTATATCGGAGTTGGCCGTGACGATGGGAAGACGAAAGGTGAATATGCCCCAATCTTTTACAGAAAAGACAGGTTTGTATTACTCAACTCAGGACATTTCTGGCTATCGGAAAATACAGATTATCCTAATAAAGGATGGGATGCGGCACTTCCCCGTATTTGTACATGGGGGCATTTTGCAGATAAGGCAGCCGATAAAAATATATGGTTTTTCAACCTGCATATGGATCATGTAGGTGTAGAGGCCCGTAAATATAGTGCACAGCTTGTTTTAAAGAAGATCGAAGAAATGTGTGCCGGCGAATTAGTTATATTAACAGGTGATTTTAATGTAGACCAAACCCATGAAAGCTATAAAATACTTCATGATTCCCCAATATTAGATGACTCATACGAAACAGCAGATATACGTTATGCCTTGAATGGTACATTCAACAGTTTTAATGTTAATCTAAAAACTGATAGCCGTATAGACCATATATTCGTTAGCCCGTCATTTTCTATAAAGAAATATGCAGTATTGACAGACACCTACCGCTCTCCTAAAGAAAATGGAGAGACCGTTCACTCCTCTAATTTTCCTAAAGAAGTATCACTCAAAGAATATGCAGCGCGGATACCATCAGATCATTTTCCCGTGGTTGTAGAATTAGATTACACAAAATGAGAAACAAAATAACTTCTAATAATTAATAACTCCCTTATTACTAATATAATGATTGAAAAAATGAAATTAAATTGTTTTATCCTTAATCTTTAAACATTAATGCGTATATGAAAACGAAAGAAAAAAGTAAACACAAAGCGCTCGGATTCAGTACCATATTCGTACTGTCCCTAATGTTTCTTCTTGTTTGTTTTGTCAATTGTGACGGACAATTTATAGAAGAAGAACAAAAAGTTGTGGTTCCGCCTGATGCAAACAAGGCGACCGAGATTACCTCTTATTTTCCTGACAGTGGAGGTGCAGCAACAAAAATGATTCTATATGGATCAAACTTCGGTACAGATACATCGTATATCAAAGTAACAGTAAATGGTAAAAATGCAAGGGTAATAGGTTCTGATGGAACTTCTATTCTGGCTATAGTACCGGCCAGAGCCGATACCGGATTGGTTTCCGTACATATTGGTAAGGGTAATGATGTAAAGACTTTGAGCTATACAAGCGAATTTAAGTACCAGTTTAAACGTGCGGTAACTACCCTGGCAGGACAAAAAGGTCAATCGGGTGAAGTGGACGGTACTTATACGACCTGTAAACTGAAGCGTCCATGGGAGATTGTTTCTGACAAGGATGGAGTACTATATTATTTGGACGAAGGACGTGGTCTAAAGAATACAGATGGAGGTCTAAGAAGAGTCTATGATGGACAGGTAACCGCCATTATGAGAAACTCGGGAGGGCCAATGCAATCACCAACAGCTCTTTGCTTCAATACGGCACAGGATACGCTTTATCTCTTGAACTCGTTATGGAATGCCAATGATATGAATACGGATGCAGCTGTAGCTATGTTGCCGAGAGAAGCTAACTTCTCTATTATCAAGCCATTTGCTCGCGCAAGATATACAAGAGCTACAGGACTGGCTGTGCACCCAAAAACGGGAGAAGTATTTTATAATAGTCAAGTGGATGGCTATATCTATAAACATAATAGTACAACAGGTGCGGAGGAACAATTATTCCAGCTAAACGGTACGGATACAGAACTTCGTATGAAATTTCATCCGGATGGCCATACCTTATTTATAATGGTAAAAAATAAGCATTGTATTTATAAGGCCGACTATGATGACACAACCCGTAAATTGAAAAACTACAGATTATGGGTTGGTCAATGGGGAAGTGCCGGATTTATGGATGGTATAGGAACCGGAGCGATGCTAGACCAACCGGGAGGCGCAGATGTCGATGAGGACGGAAATCTCTATGTAGCAGATAAATATAATCATTGTATCCGTAAAATCACTCCGGAAGGAGAGGTGTCATTATATGCAGGAACAGCTCGATCGGCAGGATATGCAGATGGAGAACCTTCCGAATCTAAATTCGATCAGCCGGAATCTCTCTGTTTTGCCCCTGATGGTGCTATGTATGTAGCTGACAGAAATAATCATCTGATAAGGAGGGTGATGGTGGAATAACCAAAATGAGGGAGAACAATCATATGATGAAGTATAAATAAATTATAGGCGGAATTAGAAATGGGAAATATAACAGTTGAAAAGTTATATATAAACAAATGTGTTAATTTGAATAAAAAAGGAGAGCATTTTGTATAAAGGCATCCTCGATTATATTAAATATACAATTTATCATTTTAATTTTTCCAGTCTATATTAATTAAAACAACTATGAAAATAAGAAGATTTTTTATTTATCTGATTTCTACTATTATATTGGTGGGATGTAGTGCAGAAGAAGATCAGATCTTAGGGGATGATTCCCAGAACGATAAAGCTCTTAAATCCTCTATGTATCTACCTGTTCCTACAATAGGAAATGTATCTGAAGGCAATAGGGCATTTCAAGTATTTATTAGTAATGCGGCTGAGTTTGTACAAATACAATATTACCCTTTGGATATAAATTGGATTTCTTGGCAATTTTACACGAATACAAGTTGGGGAGATTATAAATTCCCTGTATCTTCTTCTGGAGTTATGCTTGATCTTAATCAATTGCCTCGGGGTGATGCTCAAATTAGAGCCAGATCGGTAGCATCTGATTACTACGGAAATTCATATTACTCAGAGTGGTCATATCCTGAAAGATTACCTCATAATTGGAAGGGGTTTTTTCCTGAATTGCCAGGGGTAGAAATTCCTGATGATGGGCATGCATATACGCTTCTGACTATAGAAGTAAAACTACCTGCTTTATTAAACTGTATTACTGTAAGCGCAGAAGCGCATGGCGATGCAAGAGGAAGCGCTTCAGTAAGTGCCTGCCCGGGAGACCCTTCAGTTGAGTTAAAAATGCTAGTTGATACAGAGTATAATTTTGATTTAGAAGTTAGTGTAGGTGCTGAAGTCAAGTTTATAAGGAATTGCTATCTTGAAAAGCCTAGAGAATCAATGTCTGTCGATTTTAGTAGATAATTTAGAAAATTATATAAAATATGAAAAACATATTACAAAAAATAATGTTTCTCTGCATCTTGACACTTTGCACCATTCTTGCCAGTGCCCAGACCGAGAAACAAAAAAACGTAACAGGTACAATTACGGATGTCAATAACGAACCCTTGATAGGGGTGACAGTTATTTTGAAAAATCAACCGGGATTTGGTGTCGCCACTGACGACAACGGACGTTTTGCTATCAAAGCCGGAGAATACGATGTATTGGTTATTTCTTATGTAGGATTCAAACCTCAGGAAATACCTGTACTTACTGTTAGTGACGATCTGAAAGTTGTATTGGAAGAAGAAACCAAGAAACTGGAAGAAGTGGTAGTAACTGCGGCCGGAACTGTACAGAGAAAGGCAACTCTGACGGGAGCTGTTACAACCGTAAATGTAGGGACTCTTCGTACCCCTACCGGAAGTATAAGCAATGCCCTGGTAGGTAATGTTGCTGGTATCATTGGATATCAGGCTACAGGTGAACCGGGCGAAAACAATACTGAATTCTGGGTGCGTGGTATCAGTACCTTTGGTGCCAATGCAAAAGCTTTGGTATTGGTAGATGGTATAGAACGTGATTTCAACGAATTGAATGTAGAAGATATAGAATCGTTCAGTGTGTTGAAGGATGCTTCTGCTACAGCAATTTATGGTTCGCGTGGTGCGAATGGGGTTCTATTAGTAACTACAAAGAGAGGTGAAGCCGGAAAAGTGAAAATCAACTTCAAAGCTGAATATGGTTACAATACACGTTCGCGTACGCCGGAATATGTTGATGGCCCTACATATGCCAATATGGCGAATGAGTCTCTGCTTAGCCGCTATCAGTATCCTATTTATTCTCCGCAGGATATGGTAGCAATAGAAAGAGGTTTGGATCCGGATTTGTTCCCTAATGTAGATTGGTCTGATATTATTCTCAGGGATGGAGCTAATAACTATCGGGCAACTTTATCCTTCCAGGGCGGAGGTTCTGCGGCTCGTTACTATGTATCCGGTAGTTATTACAAAGAAGAGGGTATGTATAATACCAATAGTAAGATGAATAAGTATGATACCAATACCAGTTATGAACGTTACAACTATAGAGCTAATATTGATTTGAATATCACTAGTTCTACAGTTCTTAGCTTTGGTATCGGAGGGTTCCTTATAAACAGAAACAGGCCACATATCTCGTCAGATGATATCTGGGGATCGTTATCGCGCCTTACTCCACTTACTGTGCCTCGGATGTACTCGAATGGATTGATACCTACATATGGTTCGGAAGGATATGCAATGAATCCGGAAGCGATACTGACCCGTACAGGATACCAGACAAACTGGGAGAATAAGATGGAAACTAATGTCTCTTTAAATCAGGACTTGGATTTTGTAACTCCGGGTCTGAAATTCCTAGCGACATTCTCATTCGACTCGAAGAACGATAATACGATTTCACGTGTCAAGTATCCTGAACTGTGGCGTGCATTAGGACGTGACGCTAAGGGAGATCTTATGTTGAACAGAGTAAGGGAAACTTCACTGATGACTCTTAGTGGAAACGGTGACGCCAACAGAAGGTATTATGGTGAAATGCGCCTTAGCTACGAAAAACTGATTAACGAGGCTCACCGCTTCAGTGGTTTATTAATGTATTTCCAACAGGAGAAAACGGTTACTACTGTAATTGCTAATGATGCCCGGTCGGGTATTCCTTTGAGAAATATGGCATTATCGGGTAGGGCGACTTATGGTTTTAAAGACCGTTATCTGGCAGAGTTTAACTTTGGTTATACAGGATCTGAGAATTTTGAACGTGGCGAACGCTTTGGCTTCTTCCCTGCCATATCCTTTGGTTGGGTGATCTCGGAAGAACCATTTGTGAAAGAGAATGTATCATGGCTCGATATGTTTAAAATTCGCTATTCTTATGGTGAAGTGGGTAATGATAAATTGACAGATGATGAGAAAGACTATACAAAAAGATTCCCTTATTTGTCGTTTATCGGTACATCTGCATCGATGAACTGGGGCGAATATGGTTCCAATCTTGTTCAGGGATACCGTATCACAACAGTAGGTTCGTCTAATCTTACGTGGGAAAAAGCAAAGAAACACAATTTGGGGTTAGACGTAATACTGGGAGGAGACAAAGTATCACTGACAGTGGATGCCTTTAAAGACATTCGTCGCGATATATTTAAAATCCGTGGACAAATGCCTTATTCTACAGGTTTGCAGGATTTGCAGCCATACGCTAATATTGGCGAAATGGAAACAAAAGGATTTGATGCAACAGGTTCTTATATTGATAGAATAGGTAACGTAGGTTTCACTTTAAGAGGTAATATTACTTATCAGAAATCGAATGTAATAAATGCCGATGAAGCAGATAATGCCTTGTATTATCAAATGGAAAAAGGATACAGATTGAACCAGACAAGAGGTTTGATAGCTCTCGGATTGTTTAAGGATCAGGAAGATATAGATACAAGTCCTAGTCAGTCGGCATTTGGGTCTTATTTACCGGGCGATATTAAATATAAGGATGTTAATGGGGATGGTATTATCGATGATAAGGATGTAGTGCCTATCGGTTATTCACATACCCCTAGTCTTTCATATGGAGTAGGCCTTGATTTGACATGGAAAGACTTCAACTTCAGTGTTTTATTTCAAGGGTCGGGCAAAAATGACTTCTTCCTGGGTGGAGATGGTATATATCCATTTAGAGGAATGCAAGTGGGCAATATACTGAAAGATGTATCAGACCCTAACGATAGGTGGATTCCTAGAGAAATATCGGGTGATCCGGCAACAGAAAATCCGGATGCGATAATTCCTAGATTGTCCTATGGACCAAATAGTAATAACTACCGTAATTCTACTTTCTGGTTACGGAACGGACGTTATGTTCGCCTGAAAAACCTTGAATTTGGCTATACTGTACCAAGACATTTTACTAAACGTTTCTTTATAGAAAGTGCCCGCATCGGCTTTATCGGCCGCAATCTATTCGTGTTCAGCCCATTCAAATGGTGGGATCCTGAAATAGGAAGTAGTGATGGAGCAAAATATCCAATTGCCAAGACTTATTCATTTAACTTGCAAGTAAACTTCTAATCTTAAAGAATTATGAAAAAACAATATAGAAAAATATTAATCGGATTTACAGCCATATCGTCATTGCTGGTATCCTTTTCTTCTTGTGAAGATTACCTCGATGTGGATAAATATTTTGACAATGTGCTGACCCTCGATTCTGCTTTTACAAAAAGGACATATGTCGAAGGTTTTCTTTCCAATGCATTCGAAGTGATGACTGACGAAGTTGCAGATATAGCTACCGGCGGGCTTGGAGGGTATGCACTATGGTCTTCGGACGACCTCTTGCGTATGGACGATAATAACAATACGAAGAAATATCAGAATGGCGAATACAGTGCATCTAATACATTGACCGAAGATAAATGGAAGCGTGTGTATGAACCCGTGCGCAAAACATCGACATTTCTTAAATATGTGGATCTTTGCCAGGAAATGACAATGTCTGAAAGAGCCGATGTGAAAGCGCAGGCACGCTTTCTCAGAGCATTTGCGTACTGGATATTGCTTCGCCAATATGGCCCCCTTCCGTTGATACCCGAAGAAGGATTCGATATCAGTATGTCATATGATCAGCTTTCTGTACAGCGCAATACATTCGAAGAATGTGTAGCCACCATCGAAAATGACTTGCTGTTAGCCGCTCAGATATTACCTCCCGAAAGGACAGCCAATAACATTGGACGTCCTACACGAGGTGCCGCACTTGCCCTCAGAGCCAGGGTATTGCTTCTTGCTGCCAGTCCATTGTTTAATGGAAATGAAGAACTGTTTTCTATGAGAAACTATGATGGAGTACAGCTTATTCCTCAAACTAAAGATGAAAGCAAATGGGCTAAAGCTGCTGCTGCTGCTCTGGATGTAATAAAGCTGGATAAATATAAACTTTTGACAGTGCCATTTGATGAAAGCAAATCAATAGCGCCTCCTATTCATGCAGAATATTCTAATAAAGATTTCCCTGATGGATGGCAAGATATAGATCCGTTCGAGTCATACAAGCAGATGTTTGACGGAGCTGTGGCAGCGTCTAAGAACCCTGAGTTGATATTTACCCGTCCTAATGACAATAAGAACGGAATTGATGACCTGAATAGGATTCTTATGCCGGTAACATTGAGTGGAAATAACTCGGTAGCTGTAACAATGAAGCAGCTGAAAGCATATTACAAAGCCGATGGGAGCATGCCTACTGCCGACGACTTTACCAAAGAGGGTTTCACCACTCAGAAAGAGGGTTACCTTCCTGCAGATGTATCGTTGCAATATGCCGATAAAGAACCTCGTTTTTATGCCTCTATAGCCTATAGCGGTAGCATATGGGAATGTGAAAGTGCAGCCGAGAACTCGTTAAAGAATCGTCAGATATTTTATTACAAAGATCTTACTGATGGGAAAAAGTATAATAATGCCGACCGTTTTCCTGCAACAGGAATTGGTATGAAGAAATACTACAATCGCGAAGATGCCAGAACTACAGGTGGTTATAGGGTTGAGAAATTTGAGCCTGCGATCCGCTATGCCGAAGTGTTGGCAATGTATGCCGAAGCTCTTAACGAACTCACTCCGGGAACTTCATACAAGGTTGCATCTTTTGACGGCAATCAGGAATATGATATCAAACGTGATGTTGCACAGTTGAGGTTTGCTATGAAGCCGATACGTATGAGAGCCGGAATACCGGATTTCACAGATGCAATATATAATTCTCCTGCTCAGTTTAAATTAGCATTGAAACGCGAACGTCAAATAGAATTTTTCGGAGAGTCGAAACGTTTCTATGACCTGAGGCGCTGGAAAGATGCTATGATAGAAGAAAATATTGCTATCACCGGATATAATGTAGAGATGGCTAATACAAACCAGCAAAAACAAGACTTCTACAAAGAGACAGTGGTAGCCGCCTACCCTAAAATCTTTCTGGAGAAAATGTACCTGTGGCCTATCCCTCAGTATGAATTGACAAGAAACAAGAGACTTACTCAAAATCCTGGTTGGTAAATTTAAATAAAGAGAAATATTATGAAAAAATTATTATCTATATATGTTTTGATGTCTATGCTTATCTTCAGCTACTCATGCGATGATGGGGTTGATGAAGAACTCTTCGATAAGTATGTTCTTCTTACCGAAAACGGATGGAAGGATAAGCAAATGGAAATTACGGCTGATAACAAGGTGAAGGTGTTAGTAACAGCTTCAATCAGTGGAACTTCTGCAAATGATAGAGATGTGTCGGTGAATGTAAAATTCGATCCGGATACGTTGCAGGGATATAACTTTGAAAAATACCGTAATCAGACAGGTTTGTACTACAGTGAACTACCCTCTGCCGCTATATCTTTTGATAATCGGAATATAAGTATCGCGTCAGGAAAAGATCATGGAGAGACATATCTTACATTGGATATTGATCAAATTGACAATAAGTATGCCGATTATGTAATACCTATAACAATAGAGAGTGCATCGGAATACACAATCGCCCGAGATGCATATAGCAAAGCATTGCTTCATGTACAGTTGAAAAACAGCTTTTCTGGAGATTATTCAGGTGACCTGAATGTGTATAGGACAAATAGTGGCGGTGGTAATGAAAGTGGAGATGAGAACAAAATTTCTGTGGGAACAAAATCTTTCTATGCCATATCTAATGACCAATGTTATTTCTATGCCGGACAATTCAGTAGAACGACGGCTGACAGAGAGAAATTTATCGTAAATATTACGATAGATGATGATGGAAATATCACCATGGATAGTCCTAATCCGGAATTAGATTTGAAACAGGAGTCTGCTTCTATAGAGATCACTAAGGAAGCGCATAAAACAGATAATCGTTATGAAGTTGTAATAACAAAATTAGATTTGAAATATACATTCAAGGATTTATCTACTCTTGATAAACCAATGCTAAGAGCACAAGGTGCAATAACCATGCAACAGAATGTGAAGATAAAAAGTGAATAATTATTAGATTCGTTTTTGTAAGGAAAGACGGGGTTCAGGGATAACTTGAATCCCGTTTTCTTGTAAAAAGATATATTCAACTTATCAGAGTAAATCTCTTTTATTTTTTAGTCTCCTTAAATAGATTGGCATTACTTATCTTTTTGATAAGTTGAAAGGCTAAATATTTGACAAAAATGGTATGGTAACCAAAATAAAATTTAAATTTGTATCCTAGAATCAATTAAACAACGAAAAACATACAGATGTACTGGCAAGAAGAGCTGGAGACCATGGAGCGTGAAAAATTAGAAAAGCTCCAGATAGAGCGTCTCAAAAAAACAATTGAAATAGCTGGCAATTCATCTTTTTACAAGAAAATGTTTGATGAAAATGGAATTACACCCAATTTTATTAACTCGTTGGACGATCTGCGTAAGATACCGTTTACAACAAAGGACGATTTGCGCAATAACTATCCGTTTGGTATGATATCGGTGTCATTAGACAGATGTGTGCGTCTGCATTCATCAAGTGGTACTACAGGTAATCCAACTGTTGTGGTGCATTCGCAGAAAGACCTTGACGAATGGAGTATCCAGGTAGCCCGCTGCATGTATATGGTTGGATTACGAAATACAGATGTTTTTCAGAATACGTCAGGATATGGTATGTTTACCGGAGGACTTGGTTTTCAATACGGAGCAGAACGGCTGGGTGCTTTGACTGTACCTGCTGCTGCCGGAAATTCGAAACGGCAGATAAAATTTATACAAGATTTTGGTACCACCTGCCTGCATATTATTCCCAGCTATGCTACACGCCTGGCAGAGGTGATGTATGCCGAAGGAATAGACCCACGTAAAGATACTAAACTCCATACTATATGTGTAGGTGCAGAGCCTCATTCGGAGGAACAACGCCGTCGTATAGAAAATATGCTTGGGGTGAAGGCATATAATTGTTTTGGTATGTCGGAGATGAACGGACCGGGTGTGGCATTCGAATGTAAAGAACAGAATGGGCTTCATATATGGGAAGACTATGTGATCGTGGAGATCGTAGATCCTATCACTTTAGAACCTGTACCGGATGGCGAGGTAGGAGAAATGGTATTGACGACTATAAACCGCGAGGCAATGCCGTTGTTTCGTTATCGTACGCGCGATCTTACTCATATCGTGACAGGAGAGTGTCCATGCGGTAGAACGCATAAGAGAGTGGCGCGATTTAAGGGTAGGAGTGATGATATGATAATTCTTAAAGGAGTTAACTTCTTCCCTATACAGATCGAAAAGATACTGATGGATTATAAAGAGCTAGGTAGCAATTACCTGATTACACTTGAGACTATTGGCAGTAATGATGAAATACTGATAGAAGTAGAATTGAGTGATCTTTTTACGGATGATTATACAGTATTGCAAAAATTAACAAAAACTGTAGTGCGAGAGTTGAGAGACGAATTACTTTTCACTCCCCACCTTAAATTGGTGGGCAAAGGCTCACTTCCTATACAGGAAGGTAAAGCGGTGAGGGTGAGAGATTTGCGAAAGATTTAATTTCAAAACCAGAGAATTATGACAATTAATCAGGTTTCTATTTTTCTTGAAAATAAGTATGGGCAGATGAACGATGTACTAACTCTGCTGGCAAATGCTAATATTCGTATCATAGCTGCTACTGCAGCCGATACATCCGAGTTTGGTATTATGCGCTTGATTGTCAATGATCCTGAACGGGCATTTACGATCCTTAAAGAGAACAATGTAAGTACCAACCTGACAGAAATATTGGCTATTCTGATTGACCGCACTAAACCATGTGCTTTCAGAGAGACTATAAACTATTTTACACAGGCGGGATTGAATATAGAATACATTTATACTTTCCTATTGAATGGTAAACTGGCTCTTGTATTGAGGACAAACAACGCTGAGGGCGCTCAGGAGGTCGTTCGTAGACAGAATCTGGAATACCTCTATAAAAGTGATCTGGCCAATCTGTAATCAGTAAGTTTTTATTTTCTTAATTATCTATATAAAGTAATAGGCAGATGAGTCAATAATCAATGACTCAAGAAAGAAATGAGGTCTTTGATAAAATGGGAAAAGTTGTAACCTTTGTTACCTTTTAGTTAAAAATGAAATAATAATAAAATGTTTGGAATAGATGATGCAGGCATTTACCTTGCCTATCTGGCGGCTATAGGCTGCCTTGTTTTCTCCGCATGGTTTGGTATAACCCAGTGGAACAAAGATGATAAAGATGATATGAATCCTAAGAAAGACAGTCATGAGTAATTTGGGATTGGGAATAATCATTATTATCTACATGTTTCTGATAGCCTTATTCGGTTATTTGGGTTATAAGAAAAGTAAAAATGCCAGCGATTTCCTGTTGGGAGGACGTAAAACCAATCCTATAATCATGGCTTTGTCATATGGAGCGGCTTTTATCTCTGCTTCGGCTATAGTTGGTTTTGGTGGATATGCTGCTACTTTCGGTATGGGCATCCAGTGGCTATGTGTGTTGAATATGCTTATGGGTGTAGTTGTTGCTTTTATCTTCTTTGGGAGGCGTACACGCAAACTGGGAGAAAAGCACGATGCCCGTACATTTTCACAACTTTTGGGAGCGCATTATGGTTCACGAACAGTGAGAGTATTTATTGCAGTTGTCATATTTATAGGCATGCCTATGTATGCTGCTGTGGTGATGAAGGGAGGCGCGGTTTTTATTGAACAGATGTTTGGTATTGATCTCGATCTGGCATTACTTGTGTTCACGCTCATCGTTGCTGCATATGTTATAACAGGAGGCATAAAAGGGGTGATGTACACTGACGCTATGCAGGCCACTATCATGTTTGTGTGTATGGCTTTTATGCTTTTCTGGTTTTACCATAGTATGGGGATGGGATTTACAGAAGCTAACAGAGAACTTACCAATATTGCCCATCTGGTTCCTGAACGTTTTCGCGAGTTAGGACACCAGGGATGGACGTCTATGCCGGTATCAGGTTCTCCGCAATGGTTTACACTGGTCACTTCGCTTATAATGGGTGTGGGGATAGGCTGTTTGGCCCAGCCTCAACTGGCAGTGCGTTTTATGACTGTGGAAAGCACGAAACAACTTAACCGGGGAGTGTTTATCGGTTGTATCTTTATATTTTTCGTTGTCGGGTCTATTTATCATGTCGGGCCATTATCAAATCTATTCTTTTTGAAGACAGAAGGGAAAGTCGCTGCCGATATGGTGAGCGATATGGATAAAATTGTCCCTTTATTTATTGATAAAGCCATGCCCGGATGGTTTGGTGCGGTATTTATGCTTTGTATCCTTTCGGCCAGCATGTCTACCCTGAGTGCGCAATTTCACACAATGGGCGCGGCATTTGGTGCGGATATTTTTCCTAAGCTGGGACGCCGGAAAAACGAAAATTCATCATTAGGCGTACGTTTTGGAGTACTTGTAGCAATACTGGTCAGCTATGGCATTTGTTATACATTGAGCGCTGGTATTATAGCACGGGGAACAGCCTTATTTATGGGGGTTTGTGCTGCTACTTTTCTGCCTACTTATTTCTGTTCATTATATTGGAAAGGAGCAACGCGCAAGGGAGCAGTGACCAGTCTTTGGGTAGGAGCATTGGCGAGCATGTTCGCTATGATATTCCTACATAAGGCAGAGGCTGCGCCTATAGGTTTGTGCAAGTTGTTGACAGGTAGAGATGTATTGATTGATGTTTATCCGTGGTATGCTATCGATCCCATTATTTTTGCATTGCCGTTGTCGGTATTGGCTATAGTAGTGGTAAGTTTGGCTTCAAAAGCTAAATGAAAATATATGACCTAAACTAATACTTTTTTGATATGAAAAAAGTACTTTTTTTATTAGTAAGTTTATTATTAATAGTTTCTTTCTGTGCTTGTGACGATGATGATAAGGACTATGAATCTCCTCCGGTTACGTACAATTCTAGGATTGGATTTTGGCTAAATGGTTATTATGCTGAGTTTCAAATTGACGGAAAAAATATAAATGTAGATTGGGGAGATGGAAGTGCAACATCTAGTGTTGGATCTGCGGACTCAGAAGATCAGTATAACGATTTCTCACATAATTATTCTTACCGTACACAAAATCCTGTAGTAATAAAAGCTGAAAAGATAAGAAAGTTCTCGTTAAGTGGAGCAACTTATTCATCTTTCTATCTGAATGGCTGCACAGATATAATAGAACTCAAGCTTAAAAATGTGGATAATGTTTCTTTCTATATGAAAGAATGTCCAAATCTTGAAGTTTTGCATATCGGGAATAAATTATCATTATTGGATGTTACTAAAAATATTAAGCTAACTGAATTGAGATTCAGTAAGAATAATATTTCATCAATTGATTTGTCGGAAAATATAGAATTGACTATATTGGAATGTAATAATAATAAACTTAAGTCTTTGGATATAAGCAATAACAAGAAACTGGATTATGTTGCCTGTCAAGGTAATTTATTAGATGAGATTGCATTAAATTCTCTTTTCTCTCAATTACCTGCAACTGGAGGAGAGATTTATATAAAGGGAAATCCCGGAGTAGAAACCTGTGATGTTTCCATTGCAGAAGATAAAGGATGGGAAGTGATAAAATAGTGATTACTTGAATTTATATATGGAAAAGAATAAACTACAACATCCATTATTTATTATATCTGTTATCTTACTGTTGTGCAATGACTTTTATTTTAAGCAGGCATACGGGAATGTAATAACAGGTAAGTTGTCGGATTTTGCAGGTTTGTTGGCTTTCCCATTCTTCTTTAGCTGCTTATTGCCAAGCTGGAGGAAGTATATCCATATATTAACAGCTATATTGTTTGTATGGTGGAAGAGCAGTTTGGCACAGCCGATTATAGATGTAGTAAATTCGGTCGGGATACCGGTCAGCCGAGTGGTGGATTTCAGTGATAATATAGCGTTAATCAGCATTCTTATTTCTTATTTGCTTTTGTCTAAAGAAATTGAATTTAAGAAGATCAATACGGCTCTGTCATCCGTTATCGTAGTGGTTTCGTCATTTTCGTTTATGGCGACAAGCCTTCCTCCGCGAGCAGCCATCCAGTATAGCAATGTGAATAAGGTATATGAATTTGACCTTCCAATGGACAATTTCATTGCAAAGTTCAATGCTATGCAGAAAAAGGAGATTCAGAAGCAATGGATTTTTGGAGAATTAGATGAAGGTACAGGTGTCTTCTATTCCAAAAATAGAGATACTATATCCTATTTGTTAGACCGTCGGATGCATGCTGTAAATGATACGATTTGTGCCAGTTATTACGGTGCAGATTTTCAGATTTATGAAGATAGCAATAAGACATATTTGAGATTGGTAGATGTAGGTATTTCTGTGAAGTATGGAGAAGCCGTAAAACTAGATTCGGCCCGGCTGCAAAATGTGGAGAAGGATCCTGTATTCAGAAGAAAATATGGTTACAATAGATCTTTCCTCGATATGGCAGCAGACACTACTAATAAAGATAAGATACAGAAGAAAGCAATTAAGTATTTTGAAAAGCGTATTATAAATAAGATTAAATAATACCTTTTGGGTAAGGAATTCTTTTAGCTGTTGTATTCTCAATAGATTATATTAAAGGTTATATTAAGATAAATTCTTACAGACTCTTACAGGATTTTTAACTGCTTATAAGAAATCTACTACTTAATTTTGTATATTTGCATCGTTTTTAAGGAAGGAAATTCAGGTAAAATAATTCACTGATAATCAATTATATTAATTATATATTTAATTAGAAAATCATGATTACGATTGACAAATTCAATTTTTCAGGAAAGAAAGCTTTCGTCAGAGTAGATTTCAATGTTCCATTGGACAAAGATTTCAATATAACTGACGATACACGTATCCGCGCTGCAATGCCGACATTGAAGAAAATCATTGCTGACGGTGGTAGCCCGATAATTGCCTCTCATCTAGGCCGTCCGAAAGGAGTAGAAGATAAATATTCATTGAAACATATTCTTGCGCATGTATCCAAACTTCTTGGAGTGGATGTGCAATTTGCAAACGACTGTGTAGGCGAAGAAGCCGGAGTAAAGGCCGCTGCCCTTCAACCGGGAGAAGTTTTGCTCCTTGAGAATCTTCGCTTCTATGCTGAAGAAGAAGGAAAACCTCGCGGATTGGCAGATGATGCCAGCGATGATGAAAAAGCCGCAGCAAAAAAAGTGATCAAAGAAAGCCAGAAAGAGTTTACTAAAACATTGGCTTCTTATGCCGATGTGTATGTGAATGATGCATTTGGCACAGCTCACCGCGCGCATGCTTCTACAGCTTTGATCGCCGATTACTTTGATGCAGACCACAAAATGTTTGGTTATCTGATGCAAAAGGAGATTGATGCAGTGGAAAAAGTAATGAAAGATACTGCACGCCCGTTTACAGCCATAATCGGTGGAGCTAAAGTTTCTTCCAAAATCGATATTATCGAAAATCTACTTGATAAAGTGAATAACCTTATCATCGGTGGTGGTATGGCATTTACATTTGTTAAAGCAGCAGGTGGTAAAATAGGGAACTCACTTGTGGAAAATGATAAGCTGGATATGGCTAACGATATAGTGGCTAAAGCGAAAGCAAACGGGGTTAACCTTGTAATTGCCAGCGATGCAAAGCTTGCCGATTCGTTCAGCAACGATGCTAAGACTGAATTTGCTGATGCAGATCAAATTCCTGACGGATGGATGGGATTGGATATTGGCCCTAAAGGTGAAAAAGAAATAGCTGATGTGCTTATGGCTTCTAAGACCATTCTATGGAATGGCCCTGTAGGCGTATTCGAATTCAGTAACTTTGAACATGGAACAAAAGTTACTGCTGAAGCTGTAGCTGCTGCTACTAAAGCCGGTGCATTTTCGCTTGTGGGCGGAGGTGACTCTGTGGCTGCTGTAAATAAATTCAATCTGGCGGATCAGGTATCTTATGTATCTACAGGTGGTGGTGCATTACTTGAATTTATCGAGGGTAAGGTGCTTCCAGGGATTAAAGCGATAAGAGGATATTAATAGCTTATAGCTCTGATATAAAGAAGAGGCTGTTCATCCGAACAGCCTCTTCTTATTATATATACACCTATTATTTTACAATAGTAAATTTACCGTTTTCGTATTTAACAGGAGAGATTATAATTCGTGCAGGAGCTCCGTCGTTAGGAGAATGATATGATATTCTCATATTTCCTTCAAAGTCTTTGAATAGCATTCCATGCCCGCCATTATTGTCGACAAGAGATTCTTCTCCATGTATCCATGGGCCTAATACTCCGTCTTCAGAGTAACATACTCCTATATTATATTTACCATCTTTTCCGAAACTCGACCATATCATTATGAGTTTTCCATCAGACATCTTATTTATAATAGGAGCATCGGTGACATAGTTTCCGTCTTCTTTGCCATCCGGAGTCCAGGGAGCTTGTGATGCTTTGAATAGCACAACAGGTTCGCCATCTGTCGTTTTTAAGTCTTTTGTGAGCTTTTGTGCTATTACTTCTCCATCTTTTACCTGTAGCCATTCATGGCAATAAATATGCCAGGGTGTACCTTCGTCATCTACATACAATGCACCATCCAACGCCATCCAGTCGGCAGGGGTTAACGGGGTATTCACAAGAGGCTCGTATGGCCCATCTGCTTTGTCAGCGACTAGCACAGAAGTTCCTCTTATCCCTTCTGTACTACTGAATGTTACGAAAAGATAATACTTGCCATCATATATATACAGGTCTGGTGCCCAGAAATCAGTTTTACCCCAAAAGTCTTCTTTCGGCTGGAATACGACTCCCAGGTCTTTCCATTTTTTCAGGTCTTTACTTTTGTACATTTTGATGTTTTTACCCCCATTCGCAGGAATGTAGTAAGATTGAGTTTCCGGATCAGCGAGAATAAAAGGATCGCGCATTGATATGTCAGCCAGGTCTATATCAAAGGTTTCTTCGGGTTCAGCTGATTCAGCTTTTTTGTCGCTTTTGCTTGTACAGGATAAAGTACTTAAGGCAAGAAGGACAGAAATCGTCCATACATAGAATTTCATAGAGCATTTATATTTTAAAAGTTTGAGACAAAGATAGGAAACAGTGAGAGTTTATCCAAAATTCGCACATGTTTATCCCGATTACCTTTTTATGTAAAAATATATAAAATTCATAAGTTGTGATATGGAGATTTAACATTCTGGCTTTGCTTCATGATTTTCTTAAATTTACTTTCGCAGAAAATAATGAAGACATTAATAAGTAGACAATTAATATTGGAACTAACAAATTGCTGGACTGAACAAAGCCACTTTCTCTATTGTAATAATCTGATTATTGCTTACTAAACTTTTTGTCTGTAAATATGTTGTAATTGCGTAAGTATAACATGTTTATAAGGAGCCTTTTTAGGTAAATATATGAATTGATAAATATATTTTCTTACAGAGAATAATTAAAATGAGATTTTTAATCATATAAAAACTTCACTTTAAAAATTATATAAAATTATAGATATATAATCGCAAAATTCAATCGTACAATTTTTTAAATTGATTTGTACATAAAAACATTTGCACACACAATCCTTATAATCGCAAAATCATACAAATATAACAAAAGCCATTCATATTGTTTGAATGGCTTTTAATTTATATTTAAACCGCAATTAAATGCGATTTATACGAACATTGCTAAATTTATGCCTGCTTCATCACCAACAGATAATCCGGTACTATTCATTTTAGCTTTAGATTCCAATGTCTGAAATTCACTATCCAATATAGCAGGATTACCAACATTTTGCATGCTGCTTGTTACTTGATGTTCACTATCTGATATAGCAGGGTTATTCAGTTGATATTGGCTAATATCAACATCATTTGGGGGTAATCCGTTTACGTTCATATTGTCTGCCATATCTACATTAAATTAAGTGTCGACATTACTACCTTCAATTGCAGATAAGCCCCCTTTATCGGGTATTTGGGAACTGCAATGCCACCGCTGCCTAATACCATATTATAGAAATCGGGATGTCCGGAAGTGATATATACACCGCTTGCATCTGTCTGCATTTCTGATTCGTTGCCATTATTCGACTTCATCAAACAATACATATCATCAGCATTGACATTTATCCATTTCGGTTTTTGTTCGTTTTGCCAGAATGCCTTATCTTGTGCATCATTAACGTTATAGGCTTCGTTCCAACATCTACGTAAATGTATATTTCCCGATACCGTGAAAGTTAAAACGCCTGTTTTAACTAAGAACGAAGAACCGACATAGTATTTCACGCCGTTGTAAGTGACATAATCGGTTTTGTTCGATTGGTCGGTGTCATGCTCTACAAAGTACCAATAGTTAGCTAAGAGATTGCCCGTTTTGATTATATCGGCGGGTATCTTGTTTACTATTCGTATTTGAACGCTCTGATATTGCCTGTTATCTAATATTTTAAACAAAACAGGGTTGCCTTGTGATGCAGTGAAAGAAGTGACACCTGCTGCACCAACAATAATGTTTGCTCTTGGTGATGCTAGTGATGTATTGTAAGTTGCTCCATTATATACAGCCGTTGCATAATTCTTATCAGTAGAACGGACAATGTAAAAAGCACCGCTCTCAATTTTGTTACTACCGGGTAATATAGGGTTATTCAGATCGATATTTTTTTCTGCATCCACTATAAATCCGTATTCCCAAGGCAGGTTATTGGGTGTAAATATTGAGTCTATCTGCCTTATCGCATTCAATGGTATAATGTTAGATGTCACATAGAAATCATTATTTTCCGTTATATCCGTTCCTTCCGGAAATGATATTGAGTTTTCGGAAAAAACTACATTTCCGCTATTAGGATTAACCGGATTTATCGAAGCGGGAAGACTGGCATTATTGGTTATTTTAATTCGGAAAGGACGTGCTGAACTAAAGCCAAATCGAATACCCCTGATTGCTTCAAATTTATCAATATCCGAATCCTTGTAAATAATAGCTTCACCGCTATTATCGGTTGTAAATAACCATCTGCCTAACGGGACATCTACATAATCATACTCAGTAACTGTATTATAAATAAGCTCGTTAGCATCGCACCGGGCAATAAAGTCATTCCGCAATTCTTCCGGCGTACTTCCATTCAGCGCAATATATTCTGTGTCGGACGGAAATTTAAACCGACAATTGTCGAAAGATAGATAACTGTTATAGAAAGAGGACAAAAAGGCTTGTGTAATAACTATATCACACCTTTTCATAGCATTTAAACTCTTTATAAGAGCAGCACTTAATGTTGATATAACAACCCCTAAATAAGTATTTCTCGAACCGACATCGGTATTTGACCAACTTGGTGAAGCCTTTAAAATACAATTATTGAAATAAGCATTATTCCCTGTATTGGTAGTAAAAGCGGGGTTAGCACTATATATGCAATTATAAAAATAGGTAATCACCCCGCCCCCACTTCTTGGGTTTACGCATGTGCCACCTGCAAATTCCAAATCCTTAAACCATGTGATGCATGTAGAATAAGTGTAAGCCCCCAATGTCAGGTTAATATTCATTTTAGTGGTGAACATATCAGTGCCATTTATGTAGGTATTCGACACACCTTCAGAAGCACTGGTAGTTGTGAAATTTGCAATAAGCCCTTGATGAAATCCACCATCTAAAATATTACAATATCTTTTCACAAGTGCTGCGTTTATCCCGATGGGGTTTTCTCGTGTACCTGCGTCCCCCGATCTTCGGGCAGACGTAAAGAAGCGTAAGCTATTGGGGTATACGAATCCCAAATCCTCTCCCGCCTGATTATAATATTTATCTTTATAATTATATTCCATAGCTTTATTTGTTAGATATTATTACTCTACCGCTTTCAGGGAATAACACAATGATTGCATTATCAAATTCAGCTATGTTATTTTGACTTATGGATTTAAACAAGTCCTTAAATTCATCCGTTTGTTGGTTGAATGGTATAAGATCATCCACTTCCAGTGTTATGATTTTACAATCTTCACCTTTCATTTGTGAATCAATCGTTTTTATTAGTTTGTATATCATATCGTTTTAACTTTTGCGTAAATATATAAATAAGCTGTTGGATCAGTAAGAGTGCGTGTACATTCAAATGTTACCACTGATTTAGCAGGTATCGAAACAGACACTGTTGCGTCCAGCACAACATTCACCCCGTTTACTTTAACGGTTGCCACATTATAACCAGCTACTTTGTAAATAGTCATCGGTTCGTCAATATACACATCCATTGTTGCCGTTCCCATGTTAAGTGTCAACCGCCTTTCCATCTGCATTTGACCAATAATTTCATCGACATTCATTATTGATGTCGGCGGTATCTTTTCAGACTTATGCCAAAACGACTTAAATTGTTCGGCAAATTCATCTTCTGTTGGAAACTTTCCGGTGGAAAACCATTCAAATAATTGCTTTAGACTTACCATGACTTAATAATTTACACGTACAACAAAAGCTAATACATAGAACGGCGGTCTGTTTTCATGCGCTTCTCCACCACCAACAGGTGATGTGTAAGCCCAAGCGTTATCACTGTCGTTTCCATCACTTCCACGCCTTCCAGTCAAATATTCATCTGCATAATCCCAGGGTGGATTCCATTCCTGATTTACATTTTCACCCCAGGGATATATGTGTTTATGCGATGGGACTTCATTAACAGACAACGTGTGTTCTTTTTCACCACCTGTTTTGCCTATTGAATCATAATCGGCAATACCATTGTCATAACCGACAATAAAACGTTGGCGTAAATCAGGCAACTTAAAGCTGCTTTCACCTTCTTTCCCATAGAAATATGCTAAATCAGGATAATCAATCGTGTTCACAGTCCTGCCATCACACAGAAGATATTTTGATTCATCCAAACGGTTGATTGCACCTGACCACATTTTAACAAAGCCCGGGCTTTCGCTTCTTATAGCACCAATCTTTTCTTCCAGTTCCTTGTTTGTCAACACTTGCACAAAGTCAGCCCAATTATATTCACCATTGTCTGCGAATTTTGCCACCCGATGAACATAACTTTCAGGATAGTCAACACCTTCATAATGTTCTGTGTCCTTTGTTTCCTGAATGGTTATTTTCGCTTTCATTGTGCCGGATTCAAATGGCAATATCTCACCATTTATCACAATCAATCCTGCACTGACTGTTGTCCCGGACAGGGTACACCCCGATAAGATATATTTTTGTCCACCAAGCTGTGCCATGCTTCCTGCCAGTTGTGCCATTTTTTGCAAAAAGTCATACGTGAAGGTTGACACCGGAAAATTGTCTTTTGCTGTAAAATTACCTCTATTCATAATTCATGCGTTATAATATATTTTTTTGATGCCAGTTTATTTTTGTTTACCAATATTCTCATTTTCTTTTCTTCATCCACCGATAAGAAAAACTTATCAGGAAGGATGATTTTGAAATCCGTTACATTCGCCCCGATCTGTCCTGCTGCATTCCGTAAATATTCATTACCTGATCCACGTGTTCCAACCAATGTCCGTTTGGTTGTATTGATGTTCCATGTCAATAATGAACTGAAATCAAATTCATAGTTTCGCACTTTGATACGGCGTTCATAATAGTCAAATTCATCATTGATCACCCCCTGCATGTAGCATATTTGCGCATTGCTTTTGGTTTGCAACGATTCGTCAAAACGAACAAAGTCACGCTGTATTGTGTCCAATGGATTGGTCATTGACAGCAGAAATATTCTGAACAAATCATTCCTTAACAATGTCGGTGTCAGCAATAACACCAACAGTGAATAGTTGATGTTATAATATTTCTTCATTCGGTATAAAGTTTAAAATCAGGTTTACATCAGATATTTGATAATATCCTGCGTGTGCAACTTCACGTGCGTTTATTTCAGTAAAAACGGTATATGCACCGTAACGTGATGCAGCAAATTTGATTTCAGCGATAACCACACCATCCAGCACCTGCAATGTGTCCACCAATGCCTGATTTGTGTACATTCCATTGAATGGAAGGTTTTTCAAATAGTTTCGGATAGCATCCTGTACGGGTGTATCTGCGTTGCCGTCCAACCGCTTTCCGCTTTCATCCAGCACCTGTGGATCATAATAGATGTCAATGGTCTGCTTCATGTGATCGGCAGGATCATTGATCACCATGACACGCACACCAGCGTACTGATATGCGTTTAAATAGCTTTTAAACGCCGTTAATTGCGCAGCAGACAATGGTTGCCTGTTGCCGTTCTTTTCGGTCACTATTTTCAGATAGATGATGCTTTTATCCTGCGATTCCACCGCTGCTGCGTACTTCACCACCTGCATTGCGGTTATTTGTTCGCTGGTCAATCCGGTATTATCGTAATAGTCCGTGTCCTGCACCAGTTCTTGTCCGTATTGGAACTGTTTGGCTTTCCACGCATACCAGTTTGCCGTGCCTGTCATTTGTTCTTTCAGGATGGCTGATACATCTGTTTTATGTTGTTCAAACACCTGCCTGTTTACCCATAAAGCAGTGGCAACATCATCAAAGATTATGCTTTCGAGTGATGCAGATGAAAACTGATCATCAAAGGTCAAACCATCCTGCAATCCATACAGTTCTTTCACCGTGTCGTTGGTGATGTACGGATCAGTCATTTGTTTCTTTATGTCGGCAATAGTCATGGTAATTTTATATATTTTTTAGCTGTAAAAGCATTTATAACAATTGTTATTATCAGACATACGGAGACAATTCCAATCGCAATGAACATCTTTTGCCACCACTTCAATCCGGATTCTTTTTCTTCTTTTGTCTTTATTTCGGTTTTCGCTTTTATCTGTGAATGATCCTGTGTTTGCACGGACGACACACTGTCTTTTTCGTGATGGATACTTTCCGTTTCCTGCACATCCGTTTGTTTGTTGATGTTGATTTCATTTTCTTCCTTCACCGGATGCTTTCCGGTTATAGGATCAGCAGGTTTATCCGTGTCATATTTGGTGTTTTTGATACCAATGTTCATCCGGTCTTTAGTTATCCGTTGCATGATCTTTTCTGTCAAGTCAAACAGGTGTTTGTCATCGGACACTGTGATGTCATTGTTGATGGCAATATCTTCTTTCTGTTTCAGATCAGAAACCATCTTTTGCGGTGATTTGCATGAAAACAGCAATACCGGAATCAATATGAAGATCAGATGTTTCATTGTTCAATGTATTTAAGTTCATTCAGTCGGTTCATCCATCCGTTCAGGAATCTTTTCTGCGTATATTTCAACAACTCCTTTTCAGTGGCTTTGCGTCCAATTTCTTTTTCATAGGCAGCAACAGAACGTTCTACAATGCCATTGATAAAATCAACACGGCTTTGGAATATCTTTGCAAACAATGCTTTCTGATCAGGATTTTTTTGTATTCATTTTCAATACTTTTTATATTTGATTTACTACATTTGCTTTGAAATTGAATACAAATGTATACACATTTTGTTTATTATTCAAAACAAAACGCGTTAAATATAAACAATCTGTTTATGAATATAAATAAGTCACAGATTTTAAAGACAATAAAAGATCACTACAATTTCAATAGTGATGCTGAATTTGCCCGTTTTTTAGACATAAAACCTCAAGTATTGTCAAATTGGTATGCGAGAAATACGTTTGATTACGAAATATTATACACAAAATGTGTTGATCTGAATTTAGATTGGTTATTTACTGGTGAAGGTGATATGTTGAAGAAAATGTCTTCTGAATCTTTTGATTATAAGAGGTTAGAAAATGATGATGTGGAAACAAATATGACAGAAATACCGTTATATGATATCAATGCAGCAGCAGGTTTGCGGTTATTATTTGACAATGGTAGACAGAATATGATTGATACGATTAAAATTCCTTATCTGACCAAAAGTGATGGTGCTATTTTCATAACAGGCGATAGCATGTACCCACTAATGAAATCAGGTGATATTGTTATATACAAACAAATACACAATTTAGATTATTTGCATTATGGTGATATGTATATTGTTTCATATCATATTGATGGTGATGACTATGTTGTAATTAAGTATGTTCAGAAGTCTGAAAAGGCTGATCATGTAAAATTGGTTTCATATAACCAGCATTACGATCCGGTTGACATCCCATTGTTGTCCATCAATGCCATAGCCATCGTACAGGCTAATATTAGGTATAACACGATGTGATCACGAAAATATTATTGTTGTTTTTGGTACAACCAGTGTAATATACTGATTATATGATATATACATATACTTAATTGATGTATTACTGATAGAATAAAGGTCTAAACTCAAAGCAATACAGTGTATTTTTGCTCTATTTTAACACGCTAAACATCTAATATCACATACTTTTTATATCACATTTTGTCCACCCTCTGTCCACCCAAGTGTGAAGGCAGGCAGTTTTTTCAGCATGTTTTTGCTATTCACCCATCGGTGGCTTTCAGGTGCTTTATATGCCATTTATATCCTGTTTAAATAGTAATTAAATGCCTGTTTTAGCGTGGTTTTAGGCGTTTTTCACTATATTTGTGGGGTGGTCAACAAAAAAGGTGCATAATAGCACCCCTTTTCCCATTGCAGTCACCATGCAATCCACATAAAATGTACAATTCATTTTTAAACAGAAATGTGCGCTTTTTTGCCTCAATCGCTTATCTGCAATCGATTTCAAGCGTTTTTGCGAGCGAAAAAAACTGCGCTTTTTATTCTTTATACCCTAGATAGGCATTAATAATTATGAGAACTAAAATATCAGGATTTGTTTTACTTTTTATCTTGTTCTTTTCTTTTAGCTTCTGTATTGATATACGTGCCCAGGTTACAATAGGGAATGACGCTCCCCCTCAACGTTTTTCGATTTTAGAAGTGGTATCAACACCATCTAATGTTGGAGGGCTTCGCTTGCCTCAGCTTTCTAATACAGAAAGAGATGCTATTGATTTAGAGTTATTAGCAAATCCGGAGGGAAGCAAGGGACTGTTGATTTTCAACACGACTACTGTACAATTGGAATATTGGGATGGGACACAATGGGTAACAGCCAAAACTATAGAACCATGGATGGTGTCGGGAACAGATCAAGTAGCCACCCTGAATACGGATAATATTTATCAGATGGGACACGTTACTATAGGTTCAG
>JAITVH010000074.1 GCA_031285905.1 Prevotella sp. | reverse complement strand
GTCTTCGGGAGATAGCAAATCCAAAGTTGATTTGCTCGAAGCCTGCAAGATGTTACAAGAGCATGATTATAATATCTATGCGACTGGTGGAACGACTCAATTCCTTGCGGACAATGGAGTGAAAGCTACAGCTGTAAGCTGGCCGGATGAGGATAAAGAAAATAATGTGATGGATATGATTTCCAATCACCGATTCGAGTTAATCGTCAATATTCCGAAAAATCATACGCGTAGGGAATTGACCAATGGGTACAAGATCCGCCGGGGAGCTATTGACCATAATATTCCTCTAATAACGAATGCTCGTTTGGCAAGCGCCTTTATTCAGGCATTCTGCGAATTGAAAGAAACAGATGTTCCTATTAAAAGTTGGCAGGATTATAAAATATAATGTGAAAAGGTTGTTCGGTAGAACAACCTTTTTTATTTTACTTGTTCATTTATAGTGCATCCAGACAATATAAAAAGGAGACTAACTCTTAACAGGCGTTAAATTTAGATATAAATTTATAGCAAGATGTAAAAAGTCATTTTGTTAAAAAAACTGCTTCGGGGAAAGTTCCTAAATTTATGATGACAGATTATTATAAATTTTAGCAGTTGTTAAAATGAAGGATAATATTGACAGCAAACAAAGAAGTAAATTTCTGTTTATTTACTTATTATTGTTTGTGTATGTGCTTAATATAAGGGCGCAGAACAATACAGGCTTACAGGATATAGAGATGGATACCCTCCAGCTTGTCCCTTTTTTGATAGTACAGTCTTTCAGGATAGATACTGCTCTATCAGAGAATGCATACAAGAAAAATTTCAAGCAGACACCATCTAAGGTAAATATTTATGATGTTCCATATTCTGTTGCAGCCAATTATCCTAATTACAGAAAGTTAGCTTTAAATACAGGAGTATTGTACGGAGCAGGATTTGTAGCACTTGGGATACTACAAACATTGCCTGAGGACGCTACAAGTTGGAACAGGAAGGAGATTCGGGATAAAAGCCCTTTTAAGAGATGGATAAGCAATGTGAAGAAGGGGCCTACCAGAGATAAAGATAACGCATTCTTTAATTATATACTTCATCCTTATGGTGGAGCAGCTTATTATATGGGAGCCAGAAGTCAGGGATTCAATCTTTTCTATTCTTTTCTCTATTCGGCATTCATATCCACTTTCTTTTGGGAATATGGAATAGAAGCTTTTATGGAGGTGCCTTCTATTCAGGATTTAATAATAACACCTACGACCGGTGTTCTTCTGGGTGAAGGATTCTATCTTCTCAAGCGCCATATCGTAGCCAATGATTATAAGCTTTTCGGTTCCTGGTTTTTAGGGAGCATGGTAGCTTATATCATCGATCCTGTGAACGAGGTAATCGGAATATTTGCGGGAAATCCGAATAGAAAAAAGAATAAGTCTACGGGTAGTTCATTATCCTGCAGGCCATGGATTAATCCGGTAAGGAATCAGGCATCATATGGATTTGCTCTTAGTTTATCTTTTTGAGATAGGCATATATCATCATACAGGATAATACGATTATAATTCCTGGTTTGAATTTTCATCAATCCCAACAGGGATCCCTCTGAGAATTGAATATTTGGAGAGTCTTTATTTTGGCTTGGAAAAACGAAATTAAGAGAGGGCTATATATTCTCTAAAACGATACTGCTATATCATCGATTAATCTTTTACAGCCAAATAATTATAATCACTGACAAGCTTTTTTAGGAAGATACGGTCGGGGCCATCGTAAATATATCCAGTTATTGCTTTTATCTTATCAGCCAGGCGTTGGTTGAAATAATCGTTATCGCACATACGAGGATCTTCTATTATTGCCATAATAGTCTGTATATCCTTATCCGATAATTGATCGAGGACATTCGCATAGGATACTTTATAATCCTCATGAAAGTCGAGGTCGGTAATTGACAATTGTTTATTTGCGGCATTCAGGTTAAGATCGATAACAGTTGTTCCTGCGAGCAGGTCTCCTAGCCTTTGCGACTTTTTTGTGACAGCAACCATTATTACTCCCAGAAAATAGTTGGTCAGCGTGAAATCCACTAACCTGAACAACCAGCGTACAAGATATGAACCCATGGAAGGGGTAGTACCATCTACATTGACAACCCGTATCCGTAAAATCATTTTCCCGAGACTTTGGCCGTTGTTGAAGATCTCAAATATCAAGTCATAGAAAAGTATAGGAGCGAGGTAAAGAATAAGTATTATGATATTTGCTATCTGTCCGTCCCATAAAGAAAGAAATTCGGAATTACCCATCAGGGAGAATATCCACATCCATCCGGCAAACCACAGGATAATAATTATGATATCCAGCAACCATGCCAGAATACGTTTTCCTATACCGGCTGTCTCATAATCTATGGTTACGTTTTGGGTTGTTTGTACCTCTATTATCATTGAGTTATATAATAACAATTGGCAAATTTAAATTTTTTGAATGATTATTCATCTATTTTCTTTACTCTTTTTAGCTAAAGCACTATATTTGTCTGAATAATTTGAAAATAGAGTCCATTGAATGAGAGAAGCCGCATATATTAAGCAAAATAGAAATAAGTGGCAACAAATAGACAGCCAGACACAAAACAGAAACATTCCGGCTGAGACTTTGGCAAATAACTTTATAGAACTCACAGACGACTTGTCGTATGCGCGGACTTTCTATCCCCGTTCACAAACAGTGAGATATCTTAATCAGTTGGCTGGACGGTATTTTATCAATATATACAAATACAAAAAGAAAGATAAGGGACGCTTTCTGCGTTTCTGGAAGGAAGAACTTCCCTTGGTGATGTATAAGCACCGGCAAAAGATGTTATACTCATTTCTTTTCATGTTGGCAGGCGCATTACTGGGCATTTTTTCCCTTCAGCAGGATTCAGGCTTCGCGAACCTTGTGCTTGGCCCATCCTATGTGAATATGACATTGGAGAATATTGAAAATGGTGACCCGATGGCTGTGTATAAAGACGATCATAAAGAATACATGTTTTTTGGCATAGGGACGAATAATATACGGGTAGCCTTTTTGGCCTTTATCTTCGGTATATTCTTTTCTGTAGGATCAGTATATGTGTTATTTATAAACGGTGTGATGCTGGGTGTGTTTCAATACTTCTTCTATACCAAAGGGTTGTTGGCTATATCTGCTTCTACCATTTGGCTGCATGGCACACTCGAGATATCAGCCATTATCATTGCCGGAGGAGCGGGAATGATACTTGGTAATAGCCTGTTATTTCCGGGAAGTTATAAACGGACATATGCACTGCAAAAGGCTGTAAAAGATGCGTTGAAGGTTGTTGTAGGGCTAATTCCGGTTTTTGTGGTGGCGGCTTTTATAGAAAGTTATATAACAAGGCTGACCGAAATGCCTATATATCTCAAACTAACAATAATAGGGCTATCTGCCTTATTCATTATATGGTACTTCATTTATTATCCTTATCTTGTAAATAAAAGAAAAAATGGAAGAGTTTCAAAAGATTAGATTATTCGGAAGCAGGGATTTTGCCGGAAATTTCGATATGACATTAAGCTTTGTAAAGCAAAATTATGTACCGATCATAAAAGCATTGGCAATAGTAATCCCTGTACTTCTTATTATAGCATTCGTTGCCCCAACAAATTCTTTGATGGGCGACTTTTCATCCTATACCGATCCGTTGGATATATATGGTGAAATATTCACTGTAGGCTATTTTGTATCTATATTCCTTAACTGGTTGGTAATGTATGTTATTTCGCTGTATGTAGTCGCATATATGGCTTTATATGCAAAATCTCCCGATGGTAAAGTAAAAAGCTCTGAGGTGTGGTCTAAGATGGCTGATGTCTTCTTACCGGTATTTGGCGCTTCTATATTATTCGGAATAATGTTTATGATAGGCCTGATGTTATGCATTATACCAGGAATTATATTATATGTCTATCTGGGATTCTATATGTATGTATATATCAATGAAGAAAAAGGAATTATAGACAGTTTTTACCGCAGTTTCGAACTGGTAACCAGAAACTGGTGGGTTACATTCGGTTATGGGCTTATATTCCTAGTATTAATATATATTGGACAAATGATATTCTCTATCCCTAGCTTTATTACCGGAATAGGGATTGGTCTAAGAATTGATTTTCTGACGAGCCAAGTGTTTTTATATATAGCCACTTTTATTAGTGAGATAGGCTCATTCCTCCTCATACCTATTATGTATATGGCAATGGGAGTAATGTATTACAGCCACAGAAACAAAATAGAAAGAATAGACCTGGAGTCTGATATCGATAGTATTGGCGATACATCAGACGAAAACTAATAATTAAAAGACCTGTGGTATATATAAAAGTAAATAAACATGCAATTAGGAATATCTTCGTGATACTCCTTTGCTGCATATATATACCTCTTTCTGCACAATCGGACAGTATTGCTCAGGTAGCTTCTTCAAGCGAAGATAAGACTGTAGATTTCAGGGTACCCGACAAAGGAAAAATAGAGGAATACAGTAAAGACAGCCGCTTTGATTATAGTCAGGTTCCAACAGGAAAAATATCGGCTTGGGATAGGATCAAATATTGGCTATACGATACATTCAATGATATAGTGAGAGCTGTCTCCCGTTCGGGTATGCCGGGTATAGTGGTCATTGTTATTTTTGCGTTGCTTATAGTATTGCTTATTTTAAGGTTCTCCGGTATCGATTTCAGGAAAGTATTGGGTAAAAAAGAGATCGATACGCCCGAGATCGATATCTATACAGAGAATGTACACGAGATGGACTTTGATACATTGATTGCCAATGCAATGAAAAACAACGATTACCGTCTTGTTATACGTTTTCTGTATCTTAAGAATCTCAAGTTATTATCCGACAAAGAGATAATAGAATGGAAAACTAACAAGACAAATTACAGTTACCAACACGAAATATCAAATTCGGCTTTACGGTCAAAGTTTTTAGAAGCAA